>JAKVCH010000207.1 GCA_022447485.1 Polyangiaceae bacterium
TGTCGTATTGAGTGACTAAGGACTCGTCACTTTTGAAGATAGGAACGTAGTCGTCCAGCGGCCCTTCGCTAATCACAACGCCGGCAGCGTGCATGCCGGCATGTCGAGTCAAGCCCTCGAGCTTTTGGCTTTGGGCAATTAGTTCAGCAATTTGTGGATCGTTTTGGACCAGGTCCTTCAGCTTTGGCTCGATCTCCAAAGCCTCTCCAATTGTATAGGTCTGTCCTGGGCCTTTCTCCGGAATCATCGACGCAATGCGTTGGGCGTCTTGCGCTGAGATGTTCATGACGCGGGCTACGTCTTTAATAACGCTTCTAGCTTTGAGATTTTGGAAGGTCGCGATTTGACCGACTGATGTGCGCCCGTAAGTCTCTGAAACGTAATCAATCACCTTGTCTCGTCGCGACATGCAGAAGTCGATATCGAAGTCGGGCATGCTCACGCGTTCGGGATTCAAGAAGCGCTCAAAGAGTAAGTTATAGGGTAGTGGGTCTAAGTCGGTGATCCCGAGGGAATAAGCCACCAGAGCACCAGCACCCGAGCCTCGTCCTGGACCCACTGGTATCCCGCGCTTCTTTGCCTCAAGGATAAAGTCCCAAACGATGAGAAAGTAGCCCGGGAATTCCATGCTCGTAATGACCCCTAACTCTCGCTTTAATCTTTCGCGATAGGTGGTCTCGTCGAATTCGAAGCCTGCCTTTTTGAACTCTTCAAACCTGGATTCCAGTCCTTTTTCTGAGACTTCTTGAAAATACGAACCGGTATCGTGGCCTTCGGGTACCGGAAAATTCGGGAGCATGGGCTTACCCAAGACAAGCTCGAGGTCAGAGCACTTCTCTGCAACCTCAAGGGTTCTTTTTATGGACTCTGGATCATCGGCGAAGGTACGCTGCATCTCCTCGGGACTTTTTAGGTACATCTGGTTCGAGCCATGATGTGTCGGTTGCGCTTCGTCGAAGCTACGTCCCCGCCGGATGCACTCAAGGTAGAGTTGTGCTGTAGCATCGCCTTCGTTCATGAAGTGCACGGTATTCGTTGCAACGGTCGATAGTCCTAATCGAGTGGCGCTTTCCCGGAGCAATTGATTTAAGACGGGCTGTTCGACAAAGCCGTGGTCATTGAGCTCGACGTAAAGGTTGCCGGGTTCAAAGATATCTTTAAGTTGGCCGAGAAGCGCTTCTCCTTGTTCTTGACCTTCTTCCAAAAACTTTTGGGGAGCGACGCCTCGTAGGCATCCCGATAATCCGATCAGTCCCTTTGAATTTTCGGCAATCTTTTCTAGGAGAATACTCGGCGTATCATGGCTCTGGGAATAGGCATGGCCGGCAGACACGAGTTTGACGAGATTTTGGTAGCCCTCTAAGTTAGCAGCCAAAAGCGTTAGGTGATCGATACCCCCATTGGGAGCTCGAGCGATATTCAGCTCTGCCCCCAGAATTGGTTGCATATCCAACGAACGGCAGGTCTTGTAGTGGCGAATGGCTCCGAACATATTGTGGCTATCCGTAAGAGCCACTGCCTGCATGCCTAATTCTTGACACCGTGGAGCCAGCTGATCGACTTTGACGGAGGAAGTCAGGAACGAATACTGGGAGTGAACATGGAGGTGAACGAAATCAGCTTTCACAGTGAACGCCTACCGAGTTCGATGGCTGTTTGGCAACAGACCTCCGGTAGGGTCTTAATTCAGGCTAGAAGCCAATGAAATGCGCGTGGGCTGGCCCTCGAAAAGAACCGTACGATCTAATTTGATCAGCTGCTCTGCTCCTTCGGAGTCCTTAGTTGCACCGCTATTTCAACCTGATATTCGCCGGGCGGGAGTTGGGGAAATAGCCCCATCCTATTCTCTTTATTAGCATTCACCTGATCGATACCGCGGTAAATTTCGTCTGCCCCCTGGCGAGTGAGGAGCACATGAACGCGTTCAACCTGATAATCTCCAGGAGCAACAAGGATGAGCTCCTGCTTCTGGGCCATTTGATTCGAGAAATATTGAGCCGCAAGTACGACCCCTCCGACTAAGAGCACCCGGGCGACTCGTTTCTTCCAAAAGGACCATTCCCTCCAGCTGGTGGCTTGAGTCATTTCTTCTCTGAGCCAGGAGGAGGTACCTGGCTAGGTGCGGCTGGCGTAGTTTGGTTCGCGCCCGCTGGCGGAAGCTGGGGTCGTGCGGTCGGGTCAGAGTTGAAGAGCCGAATCAGTTTCACCAAGCCATCGACCGTCTTTTCCGGCAAGCGAGGAAAGGCGGGCATGGCCCCTTTCCCCTTTTGGATCGCGTACTTGATCTCACTATCCAGAGCGACTCGTTGCCATTGAGGGTTCGTCAGGTCTTTTGCCCGAAGCATGCGCCCTTGAGGACCATCTCCTCGTCCGATCGTCCCGTGGCAGCTGACGCAATTTTGTCGCCAGGTGCCGATGATCACATCGTCGACCCCGAATTTCTCCAGCGAAGCCATGCTCTTGGCTTGAACTTGAGGATCAATTTTCTTTGCACCCTGGGGACTCGCGGTGCCCACGCCCTGATTATCGTGGTCGGCGGGGGTCCATTCGGGGAGATCGGTGGCCGAAGACTTGCAGCCAGCGCTAGTCAGCGCTGAGAGGACGGAGAGGTAAGCTATTGCTCTCATGCTGCGCAGCATAGTGGCCGTCATCGTTCTGAACAGGCCTTTGCACGAGAATGCCTCGGGTGGCCTGCCGGATTGAAAGAAATACAGTTTAATTGCCACTCTGCCTACTCTGTATTACCTTGTCCTACATAGTGGTTCACTATTGACCTTTTGTCTGAACCCTGGCAGAAGCGCCCCAGCTAGGGGTGAAACCCTACATCGACAGGAATTATCCTCATGAATGCAAAGCCCTGGTTTTTCGTCGCTCTTTTCGCAGTTCTCCTTTTCACTTTCGGTGGAGTAATGGGCGCTCAATTGGCGGTCCTTGGCATCACTCTTGGAATTTTCTTCGGT
This sequence comes from Polyangiaceae bacterium, assembly GCA_022447485.1. Taxonomy (GTDB): domain Bacteria; phylum Myxococcota_A; class Polyangia; order Polyangiales; family Polyangiaceae; genus NIC37A-2. Next base: position 2,961 of record JAKVCH010000207.1, read on the forward strand.
ACTTTATCTCTCGGCCGTGGTCGTCCGGGCGATGCGACTCGTACGAATCCGGGTCACTGAATCTGTAAACGCCACTCAGTTTACTGCCCCTACGAGGCTGGGCCGACGAGGCTGGGCCGACGAGGCTGGGCCGACGAGGCTGGCCCTACGAGGCAGGGTGACTTAGTTGGGTGCGCCGGCTCACCCAACGTGATCGGGTAACTCGGCACTTGCCGGACTGAGTACGCGCCGAAGCGGACGTCCTCGCGGCCAAGACATGAGGCAAGGCAGGGTTTGCTAGTCACCAGCCACCGCGATAGCTTCCTGGGTAGTCCTTGACTTGACTACTCTCTGTTTCGCCTGGTTCTCATGACAATGCCCCCTTCTTCCCGCCACAGTGGTCCTCCGCCCACTCCCGTTACCCAGACTCAAAGGCCAGGCCGATTTGATCGTATGCCGACCGAGGCTCTGCGAAAGCTCGAGGAGTTCACTCTTCATGACCTTGAAACGGTCAGGTTAATTCTCAGGGGCTCCTCCGTAATCGATTGGCATCGTTTGAATCTGAGCAGCGAAGAGCAGGCGCGTCGGCTGTTGAAAAACCATTTGTTGGATCCCGATGAGCCTGACGACCTCGCTTTTGTGGAAAAAATACAGGGCGAAGCGGTGGCTTATTTGCGCCGCCATTTCCAAATGCCGATTCCACGTCCAATTGAAGAAGCGTCGATGATTGAGCTTCTTTTGATGGCATCAGGACAGGGGCACCGCCAGTTGGCTGCGTGCACTGTTTTAAAGACGGTGCAGATTATTCATCATTTAACGGGTCGAGAACTACTCTTTCGGCTCCCCATCTCTGATAAAGATGTCTTCAATTTGGTAGAGGAGAAGGTTTATCGCGTCGTGGGCGGGATGTTGAGCGCGCGCTTCCCTATCACCGAATTCATTGGTGGTAGAAAAAACCTCGATTCTACCTACACAAAGCTGCTTTCGAAGACGGAAGCTACTGCTGCTGCTCTCTACGATAAACTTCGCTTTCGAATTGTCAGTAAAACCCAGGAAGATATTTTACCAATCTTATTGCATCTCTCCGAAAATCTCTTCCCGTTTAATTTTGTGGTTCCCGGGGAGAGTACGAACAGCCTTTTTCACTTTGGCTCCTTCTGCGAGAATCATTCCCATCTGGGCAAGATGACCGATCAATTTCAGGGTCATTTAGACGATACCCTCTCTCCTGGAGACAATCGTTTTTCTGCGGATAATTATCGAGTGATACACTTCGTCACCGATATTCCGGTGAGAATTCCTGACCACATCATGGAGCTCGCTCCCCCCGGCAGCGAGGGGTTAGGCCGCGTGGTCTATGTTCTCTGCGAGTTTCAGATGCTGGATGCTGAAAGCGATGCCGGCAATGAGGTCGGTGACGCAAGTCATGACGCATACAAACAGCGACAACGCCAGGCTGTGATGCGACGTTTACGACTGGGTGCTCGGGGAGAATCAGGCAGTTTCGAGCCAGAATGAGGAAAAACTAAAATTTCTTCAATCTTCCCTTGTATTTCGGGCCCTGAGGTAGGAAACGAAACATATGCTTCTAGCTGCACACCAAGTCTCAGACATCGCGCGTGAAATGCTCCAGCTTCTAACCAAGGAGGGCGATATAGAAACTCTCGCACCTCGCGAGGTTCAGTTAGACCTAGAAGCCGTTCTCAATGAGTATATTCGAGCCGAGCAGGAGTTAACGGGCAAGGCTCGGGCTCTCCTTGACGCAAAGGGATTACCGAATCACGAGTTCGCACGGGTCTTGAAGGGTCTAGCCGATCAAAAGAACGTTAAGGTTGGCGACGAGGCGCTCGACTATGTTCTCGAGCAGTTGTTGAGCATGTTACTGAACTCCAGCAACGTGGAAGAAATTTACGCCGAAGACTATGATCTGCGAAGAAAGCTAAGGGCGCCATTTAGAAAAAGGGCGGAAGTGCAGCAGAAGGTAAAGAAGGCGGCAGGGCGTACAGCTAGTCCTACGCCACAGGAAGCGTTGCCCGCTTGGGAGATCGGTTATCAGCAGCTTCTTGGTGAAATTCGTCGGCGCAAGGGGCTGTGAAGCATCCATGCAAAGCATGACAGGGTACGGGCTTGGTTCAGCTCCGCTGTTGCAGGGTACTTTGAGCTTAGAGATCCGTGCCCTCAACCACAAAAACCAAGATATACGGGTCCGAGCGCCTGGCGACTTGGGTGACTATGGCGCACAAGTGGAAGCCTTAGTCCGCAAGGAGTTGGGGCGTGGTCGTTTCGATATTGCCCTTCGTTACGACGGAAACGAACAGGGTGAGATGGTTCTGTCGGTACCCAAAGCGACTTCGGCCTGGAAAAGCATTGTGCAGCTTCACCAGCAATTATGCCCTGAGACTCCGCTTTCGTTTTCGGATATTCTGACTATGCCAGGCCTCTTCGAGTCGAAGCAGCTCGATGCCGCCGAGACCCAAAAAAGCATCGCGATCGCTTTCGAGAAGGCCAAAGCACAGCTTTCTGAAATGCGCTCAACAGAGGGGCAAGCTCTTCTGCTCGATATGAATGATCGACTAGCGAGGCTCGAAGTTCTTACACAAGAGATGAAAGAGCGTATCTCTCAGATTGCGCCAGAGCAGAGACAGCGCTTGCGTGAACGCGTCGATGCCTTGCTAGAAGGAACTAGCGCTCAGCTCAGTGAGGAGCGACTGGAGCTTGAGCTAGCGCTACTCGCAGAAAAAGCTGACGTAACGGAAGAGCTCGTGCGATTAAGTTCCCACTTTCAGCAGTTAAAGTCGCTCTACAGGTCAAAGGAGCCTGTAGGTCGTAGAATTGATTTCCGGCTGCAGGAAGTCGGTCGAGAAGTGAATACAATCGGTTCGAAAAGCCACGATACCGGCCTAGCTCATCATGTCGTTGAGATGAAAGCTGAGTTAGAGCGGCTTCGTGAGCAGGTACAAAACGTGGAGTAATGATGGGACCTTTACCCTTGATTGTTTCGTCGCCCTCGGGTGCTGGTAAAACGACTCTCACCGCACGGCTGCG
>JAKVCH010000208.1 GCA_022447485.1 Polyangiaceae bacterium
AGAAAAACTCCGAGAATAAGTCGCTTGAGGGCTTTGGAGCCGCGGGCGGCCGGCTGAGGACTCATTTCCGGGTTTGGCTGAGGCTGAGTTTGTAGTACCTCGGAGAGGGACTGGACCTCATTCAGGGTCGCGTTTTCGGAATTCTGACAGGCGCCATCACTCATTGAAGTTCTTCCCTACGACATCGCGTATAAATGGCAAACGTTCTGACCTATTGACCTGGGCCCCCTGGAACCGGCTTACTCTTACAAGAGTAGCCAAAGACTATTCAAGGTAAGCTATAAATTGGGAGTTCGACAGCCACAGCGAAAGAATACCGTTCGGGGCCACAGGGCGTGGTGGCTCGCGATCGCCACCTGCTTTCTTTTTGTCCTGCTTGAGCCGAAGCCTGTGTGGGCTCAAAGTCAGGCTCAACTCAAAGTCGAACCTGGAACCGGTTTTTCTCAGTATTCTGGGCGAAAGGTCCTCGCTATTGAGGTTCATGTCGAGGGGTCCTTGTGGTTGGACGTGCCTCAATTGAGGGCAGTCGAGGCCGGGGATATTTTTTCCCCGGAGCTGGGTCGGCGATTATTGCGCGAGGCAACAGATGAGGGCGGCTTTGCCTCTGCCGAGCTGAAGGTCTTGGAGCGAGGGTCTGGTCTGGTTTTAGAACTCTTCCTTTGGCCACGGCGTATCGTTGAGCAAATTATCGTTCAGGGAGATGCCGGTTACGTCAATCAAGTTCGTCGAATCTTCAATCTCCTCCGGGGCCACGGTGCTTCTGAGGCCGACTTGTTGAAAACCGAACGGTCCTTGCTCGATTTTTATCGCACGAAGGGGTTCCCTGCTGCTGCCGTTTCAATGAAGCCTGAAGAGACTGATCGCAGAAATCATGTTTTGTTGAGGGTAAAAATTGAGCGTAATGAGCCGGAGAGAATCGAGTCTTTTAAGCTCTATATTCACCCTTCACCGCCAATCGAGGAATTAGAAGTCCTCTTGCGGAGTACCAGCCTCAAGAAAGGGGGGCTTGCGGATGAGGCAGAGTTGACCGCCAAGGCTCAAAACTTAACGACGCGCCTACAAAATGCCGGATTTTATCGAGCTAAAGTTGATTGGCAGCGAATCGCTCCCGGTCGCTTCGCCCTGAACGTGCAGAGCGGCCCACTGTATAGTCTCGTCTTTGAGGGCCAGAGTATTTTTCCCGAGGGTCAAATACGCCAACAGCTGAATCTCGATAAACAGGTACCCAAACCCGAATTGTTGGAGCCCTTGCTGGTGAACTTCTTCATTCAAGAAGGCTTTCTAGATGCACAGGTAAACTTCATAGAAGCACAAGATGCTCGGGGAACCAGAGCGGAACTTCGGGCCCAGATTCGTCTTGGAGATCGGGTGACAGTGGGTCGTCGCCGCTACCCTTGTTTGGCGGATGCCTATCAGCTCAAGAAGCTCAATCAGGAGGTTGACGGAGTGCTCGCTGAGCAATTTCCCACCGAGACTTTATTGAAACCAGTTGAGCCTCAAGCTGTCGATGAGGCGATTGGCCATCCGAGTCCAACCCCTCGACCAACCCCCTTGCCGCGTGCGCCTTGGACGACCTACTCGAACGAAGCTTATGAAGCGGTGTCCCAGCATCTGGCTGATGTACTGCGCGCTGAGGGTTACCTTTCCGTAAACGCGGGCCCTGCTCTTCTCTATCGCCGGCGCTGTCGCCCTGGAACAGCTCCGAATATTTGCCTACCCGAGGGGCCGGTTGTGCCTCCCGATCTGGATTGCACTCTTCCTTTGGATGAAGAGTGGTTCAAAGCTGAAAGTTGCGAAGCTGATTTGCGTCGGGGAGTGCGTTGTGAATCAACTGGGACCCTGCTCTTGCCCATTCAACCCGGTCCCCAAACGCGGCTTTACGACGTTGAGATTGAAGGCAATGCCACGTTTACCGAAGAACAGGTCTTCACGGCGACAGGTTTGAAAATTGGTGAGAGTTTTAGTCCGAATGCCGTAGATAAGGGGCTGAAAGCAGTTCGAGAGATTTACCTGAATGAGGGTTATGCTTTCGCACAGGTAGATAGCGATCTTGTTCTATCGGAAGACGGATCCAGAGCCCAGTTGTTGATCTCGATCAATGAAAGACGGCGGGTCGAAATTGAGCGTATCGATATTCGAGGCGCGCGTCGCACCCGTGAAAGTGTGATTCGACGACGTTTGGCGTTGAAGGTAGGTGATTATTATCAATTAGGAGCTGTTCAAAGTTCCCAATTACACTTGGAGTCCTTGGGTGTTTTTACAAGTGTATCGGTCGGCCTCGAAGACCCCAATGTTGCGGCACGAAAGAAAGTTGTCGTCGTTAGCGTTACCGAAAAGCAGCCCCAATATCTCGATATTAAAGGCGGCTTTGCTACGGGAGATGGCTTTCGTATTGGCTTTGAATACGGCCACCGCAATTTAGGTGGCGCCGCAATTCAATTTACCTTGCGGTCTCAATTAGGTTTACGTCCGCCTGGTTTGATTCCTCAGGAAGATGTTCGCGAGAAGTACGAAGAACAATTCGATAACTACGCGAAGTTATTGGAGCGAAGAAATTCTCTGACTTTTGGTTTTCCTGATATCGGCTTAGGACCGCGCTATCGTTTTGAGATAGAGCTTCTCGATTTAAGAGACAATCAGCGCGACTATGCTCAGGGACGGGAAGCTGCGAATATTCGTTTGAATTACGTACCGGTGAAAAATGTTTGGACGCAAATCGGTGCCAGCGTCGAGTACAACGATGCAGTGATTTTTGGCGATGAAGCGACTGTTGCCAATTACGCCGGAAGCTTCCGCATTCCCGAAGGATACTCGATTGTATTTGCTCAAGCCCTGGCGGCGGCTTGGGATAGGCGCGACAACGCCCTCAGCGCGACTCGGGGCACCTTCCTGCGGGCGGGGGTCGAGCACGTGACGGCGATTCCTGTGGGAAACCAAGGAGCTGATGGTTCGGTCGACTGCGAAGGTGATCCGAGTGTTGTTCTGCAACCCGTCTGTAGTGAACTCTTGCGCTGGCAGGGTAGGGCCGCCGGCTATATCCCTCTTTCAAAAAAAGGGATGACTATTGCGGTCAGCATTTCCGGTGGAGCGATTCAGCAGCTAACCAGTGACTCTCTCACCTATCCTGATCGCCTCTTTTTTATGGGTGGGATAGACACTTTAAGAGGTTACCCGCAAGACTCTCTCGTTCCTCAAGATATCGCGGAACAATTACTCAGCCCAGATTCAGACCTCACCATTGATGATGTTGTTCTGCGCGGTGGGGATATTTATCTGAATCCCCGTGTTGAGCTCAGGATTCCCGTGATCGGCAGTTTTCATACCGCCGTATTTCTCGATATGGGTAATCTATGGTTCGACCCAAACGAGGTAAACCTTTTGGAGTGGCGGTATACGATTGGCACGGGCATTCGGTTTCAAACGCCAGTAGGACCTTTGGTCTTTGATTATGGTCTCAATATCGAGCGATTTCTTGATGCAATCGCTCCGAGTCGAAAGAATCAGCGCTATTGGGAAAACGTCGGCGCTTTTCATTTCAGTATTGGGCTCTTCTAGTTCGGTCTTCTAGTTCAGTCTGTAATTGAGTGCAGGATCGGCCAGGCCAAGGTGTCTTGAGACTTTTGGAGCGCATTGGGCAGAGAGAAACGTTCTGGTTTGGTGTTTTTTCCGGCTTGGAGCAGAATCATGCACAAGCTCCGATGATTCCAAGACGAGCTGATTGTTGATGCTCCAGCACAGAGTGTTGCGATGAATTTAATTTTTGGCTCTTCTGCTTCGTCAGACGCGAGTGTTAAACCAAGACTGAACCGACGAGCGCTATGGAGCCTATCAAAAAATATGACGTGACCCTGGGAGGACAATTTCGGCGCCGTCTCGGGCGCTATCTTGCGGGTATGTTCTTTCTCGCCCTTTACCAGGCCGGGCAATATCTTTTTGATATGAATATGAGGAGCGCGATCAACGCTGGTGCGAGTGGTGACCGTCAGCATGCCCTCTACTTAGGTTTGGGGCTGATTGCTATCGCCTTAGCTGCTCTGGTTGTCAGGGTTTTGAGTCGTTTGGTCATCTTCAACGCTGCTCGTATCGCAGAATATGAATTCCGGGCAGCAATCTTAGAGAAGATTCAAAGCCTTGATGCTGGTTTTTTTCAGCGTATGTCTGCTGGGGAGATCATGAGTCGCGTCACGAACGACTTAACGCAAGTACGACTGCTGCTTGGTTTTGCTGTCTTAAATTTGATCAACACCGTCTTCGGGTTGGTGAGTGCCTTTGCGGTAACAATTCAAATCTCTCCTCGATTAACCCTGGCCGCCTTAGCCCCAATTCCATTGCTCTTTTTGGTGACCAAAAGTTTCGCTAGTCGGGTCTATATTCGACAAAAAGAGAACCAAGAGGCGCTCGGAAAGATGAGTGACTTGGTGCAAAATAGTGTGAGCGGCTCCCGAGTGATTCGTTCCTTCAATTTGGAAGACGAGCAGGAAGAACGCTTTCTTCAGGCGAATGATGAGTATCTAGAGAAGAGCCTTTCGTTAGCTCGCTTAAGAGGCTCCATGGGCCCAGTGATGCAATCCATCACCTCGATAGGAATCCTCATCGTCTTTTGGTACGGCGGCATGCTGGTCGTCGACCGCGAACTGGATGAAGGGGGCTTTTTGGCGTTCTTTCGTGCCTTAGGACGCTTAACGTGGCCTTTAATGGCTTTGGGTTTTTTGGTCAGTATTCTGCAGCGGGGTCGGGCTGCCTACAGTCGCTTGCGAGAGATTTATCAGACTCAGGCTACGATTCAGGATGGGCCCCTGGCCGCTCCAACGTCTCTTGAGCCTCGGCTTGAAGTCAAAGAGCTTAGTTTTTCTTACGATGAAACAGAGGTTCTTGATCGGGTAAGTTTTGCCCTGCCGGCCCATGGCTCCTTGGCGATAGTGGGCAGGACAGGTAGTGGTAAGTCGACCTTGGCTCGCCTTTTGCCTCGCCTGGAGAAAGTACCGTCAGGAACTATCTTTCTGGGTGGTTATGACCTCTGCGATTTACCCTTGCGGACGGTGCGTTCAACAATTGGCTATGCTGCGCAAAATTCATTTCTATTTTCAACAACGGCTGCTCGGAATATCGGTCTAGCCCTGGAGCAACCCGATTCGAACTCCGGGAGGACGATTATCAAAGAAGCCGCGAGGCGCGCTCATGTCTATGATGAGTTGATAGCTCTGCCGGATGGCTTAGATACGGTTGTCGGCGAGCGAGGGGTTCAACTTTCTGGAGGACAAAAGCAGCGGGTCTCCCTTGCTAGCGCTCTCGTGCTGGAGCCTGAAGTATTGGTCTTGGACGATCCTCTTTCTGCGGTGGATGCACGCACAGAGTCGGGGATTCTTCAGGCGATCGATGAACAGATGAGTGAGCGCGGTGTTGTCTTGATCACCCACCGGGTAGCAGCGGCGCGCCGCTGCGAGACGATCTTAGTCCTCGATGGCGGAAGAATTGTCGAAAGAGGAACCCATGAGGAGTTATGCGCAAACGGAGGCCTCTACGCTTCTTTCGTCGAAGAGCAAAGAATTGAATCTGAGCTGGTTCGCCTCGGTGAAGCGGAAGTAGCAGTTGCTTCTTTGCCCCTATCAGAAAATGCGCTCGAGCTATCATCGAGCGGCGATGTTCCAACTGAAGGGGAGACACCATGAAGGTCCCGGATCAAGGCACGGGCGGACAGAAGGCGGGAAGCGGAGAAGCGAATTTGTACCCAAGTCGCCCTGGAGAAGAGATAAGCCAGCAGGAAAGCTTGGAAGGAGCCGTGCCTCAGCAAGATTTCGTCGATGACTCGTCGACCCAGTCGAGAGAACGAGCTCAGCTCCGCGAAAAAAACCTCAAAGAGTATCATCAAGAATCAAATAGTAGCGGTTTGGGCGATGCTTTTTTGTTGAAAGAGTTATTCCCTTACTTGCAACCCCATCGGCTTTGGTTG
>JAKVCH010000209.1 GCA_022447485.1 Polyangiaceae bacterium
GCTGAGTTCACCTGCTGCTCTGAGCGCATAAATGGCGATCCGGCGATGAGAGTTTGGCTTTGTTAATAGCGATCCGACGACCTCGATTAGGCGGGCTGTGATCGCCGGGCTGACCTCTAAAATCCGCGTGAAGGGGTAAAGCAAGATCGGTTGATTCTCACGGTCTGCAGCGTCGAGAAGGAGGGTGAGCGATTTTAAAGAGAGGGTATGAGCCTTTTCGGTCATCGCTCCGAGCCCGAAGCTCGCAGCACGAGTGAGGGCCTGATAATGAGGGTCTTTCGGTCCTTCGAGCCAGCTCTGGAGAATCTTTTCGCCCCCTTCTGGGTCGCATTGGGCGAGCGAAAAGGCGGCGGCGCCGTAGAGCTCACTGAGCAACTCTTGAGGCAGCTCGTCTTGCCAGAGGGTCCATCGTGCGGAGCTGGCGAGGAGAAGTCTCCCTACCTTCGGGTCGCCGCGTCCACAGCCAAGTCCGAGGGTGAATGCTCCTAGAGTGGCGCTTCGAGCGTTGGCCCAGAGAGCTCTGCGAAGGAGGGGCAGGTGCGCTGCTCCAGGCTGATCTTTTTCCCAAATAGACAGTCCTCCAGAACCCGTTGCTGCCAGCCAGTTCTTGAGTTCGATCACTCGACCAAAGTCCTCCAACGAGATCTCCCTCTCTACGTTGGCTGTGCTGCTGGCTTGAATCAAAGAGCTCTCTTCGTTGGGAGTGGTCTTCTGTGTCTGTGAATGAATGGTTGGTGACCCTGTGTTCTCGCTTGGGGTACTGCCATCGCAAGCGACCATGCTGAAGGTCGCTAGAATCAGAAGCATCACTGGAAGGCGGGTCATCGTAATTTTTCCCAAGGTTCGAGTCCCCGAGCTCCCCATTCTCGAAGTTGTCGTCGCATTTGCTTCCAGACGGAGGTTGGAGGATCGGCAGAGGCGATGGGCGTGACGATCAGCCTTTGAGCCTCGAAAAGTCGCTGCGCGCGGGGTAGGTGGAATGAGCAGCTCACCAAGGCAAGGTGACGCCAGCCGTGCTCGAGACAAATTTTGGAAACAAAGAGAGCGTTCTCCCGGGTGGTACGACTGTGGCTCTCTAGAATCAACCGTGTTGGCGGCTGGGGCCAGGCTCGTCTCCAGTAATCACTCATGATGTGGGCTTCGGTTGTCGCCGACTGGCTATCTTGTTCCTTTCTTTTGCCTTTGCCACTGAGCACAATAGGCAGCCCGGGCCTTTCTGCTGCATAAGTATGGGCACGAACCAGTCGGCGCTCGAGTGCCGCACTCGGCCCTGTACTGGTCACTTGGCAGCCCAGCACAACGATGACTTCAGGTTTCGAACTATTTGAGGCAGACACAGAGTTCAGTGAGGACCTTAGGTCGGAATCTTCGGTAAAGCAGCCCAGAAACGAGCATTGGTGGGGCGTGATGCGCAATTTTAAGCTGAATTCTTGGCTCGCAGGGTCGGGCGTCGCGACTGCGGGAGGAGCCGATTCAGCCAAATATCCGAGGAAAACTCCTAAGAGCTTGCATAGACTGTCAATGCGCGGGATGTCTAGTGAGCAGTCTTCTTGCGGGAGATTGGCATCTTGTCATGAGTTTAAAGAGAAACGACGACGGCTTCAGGTCGACAGGTGGCTTACAAGATCGATTGCGCCGGCAGCGGGAGCGTCGAGCAGCGCGTCGTGAGGAAGAAACGGGTGCTTCTACAGGAGCCAAGCGACAGCGCCGCACCCCGGCAGAACGAAAGTCAGGCGCCCCGGGGCGAGGCTCAAGGCGTTCGTTCCGTGCTTCCGACGAAGATCGGCGTTGGTCAGATTCAAATGCGTCTCCAGTACCTCGCCGAGCACGGTCAAAACGACCGGGTCCTGCGCCTAGCGAGCATGCGATTGAATTTCATCAGAACGATATTGATCCGGGAGCAAAGAAAGTCGTTCAGCGCCTGACTCGTGCTGGCTATGAAGCTTACTTGGTCGGTGGTTGTGTCCGCGACCTACTGGTTGGAAAGTCACCGAAAGATTTTGACGTAGCAACGAGCGCCCGACCGGAAGAGGTACGTGCTCTCTTTCGAAATTCTCGGATTATTGGTCGTCGATTTCGATTGGTGCATGTTCTTTTCCCCCAAAGGCATGTGATAGAGACTGCTACTTTTCGCCGCAACCCGCCGAAAGCATCGAGCGCGGATGATGATGATCTGCTGATTCGCTCGGATAATTTCTTCGGCGAGGCCCATGAGGACGCCCTGCGTCGTGACTTTACGATTAATGCTCTATTTTACGACGTCGACAGAGCCCGAGTTCTAGATTGGGTCGGGGGCATGGCGCATATCCAATCCACGACGATTGATACAATAGGTGAACCCGCAGTTCGCTTTCAAGAAGACCCGATTCGCATGTTGCGGGCAATTAAATTTGCTGCACGGTTGGACTTTGGCATTGAACCACGGGTCTACGATGCGGCAGTTCAGTGTCGTGGTTGTCTAGCAATGGCAGCCCGTCCTCGGTTATCGGAAGAAATACTTCGCCTGATGCGAGGAGGGGCTTCTCAGCGCAGTATGTGGCTGCTTTGGGAGATGGGTATGATGGATATTCTTCTTCCTGAGCTATCGGCATACTTAGCCGACCAAGAAGATGATGCTGACTTTTGGCAATTATTAGCTGCTTTGGACCAGCGAATTGCTCGAGATGGTGAAGCTCCCAACGATATCCTGCTGGGGGCGGTTCTTCTGGCAGAGCCTCTCGCTGAATCTAGCGAAGGAAAAAGAGACCGAGCGCGGGCGATTGGACGCTCTCTCGAACCGATGATCGAACGGTTGGCCCTACCTCGTCGGCAAGCAGACGGGGTGCGACGTATTTTGACAATGGCGCCAAAAGTACGCTCGGGTCGCGGTAAGCGTTTTCAAAAGTCTGAATTTTACGGCTTAACGCAACAATTATTCGACTTACAAAATCGGGCGAAAGAACGCCTGTCAGGCTCTCGACGTCGAGCCGATGATTCATTGGATGCTGAGGAAGCTGCTGCTTCGAAGGGCTGACCAAGAGGGTTCGAGGTGTTTCTTCAAATAGTCGGAGAGAGTCTGGCCTAGGCGTTCATATCAATGCGTAGCAACGATCGCCCGAGCATGATGTAGTCGCCGTGCTCCAGTTCTTGTTGTTGTCGGATTTGAATATAGGTTCCGTTCTTCGTATCGAGATCGATCAGGGAAAAGCCATCGGCATCTTGCTCGATCACGCAATGTTCTGCCGAGATGTGGCGATCCTCGAGAATATTCATATCACAGCCCTGCCTACCGATGGTTGCTCGTGAATCGTGAGGGCAGAGCGTGAGTCCTGGTACTCCGCCTTCGAGGAGCTGGATAATCTTAAAGGGGCTATTTGCGATGGGCGACCCATAAAAAGCGGTGCCTGCGTTATCGGTCTCTTCTGAGAGCTCTGGCATCAGTTCAATGCGTAGAACTTGCTCTCCAATCAAAAAAGTGTCGCCAGCAATCAGCTTCGTCTTTTTTCGGATACGTGTGTAGGCACCATTCAGCGAGGAGAGGTCCAGTAGCTGGAGTCGAGCATTTTGGTAAGTGAGTCGCGCATGTTGGGCTGAGATGAAGGAGTCCGTCAGTTGGATTTGTGCATCTGAACCAATTGTGTGTTCACTCGCCTGCAGGTGGTAGCTGACGCCCTCTTGTCCTTGATGGTGAATGATGGTCAGCCGGGCAGTGTTGGGGTCTTGGAGATGTCCAAAATATTCGGTCTTCAGATGAAGAACATCCTCTGGCGTGGGCAAACCGCAGCGCGCACAGAACTTATTCTTCGGCTGAATTGGCGCTTGGCAGCTGGGACAGGGAAAGTACTTATTTTGGTCCATGAGAAGATTTTAGTACTCTGCAGTTCGAGAGTTCATCTGGTGAACTAGGGGATATAGTTGAGGCGATTGTCGGCGTCTAACCAACCTTTTCTGCTCCATAGCCGGCCGACAACTGTTTCTCGACAGCTATCGATTGGGACTAAGCCATAATCTCTGGAGTCATAGGGAAAGGCTCGGTTGTCGCTGAGCAAGAAAACGAAGTCCTGAGGAATATCATAATCGAGATCTTCTGGCGTTGCCGGAGGTATCACGACTCCTGTGCGATGGAGAGTGTGGCCAATTTCTTCGTATTGACAAACTTGGCTAACAGTTTCGCCCTCATTATCTGGATGGGGATACTCCACACGCGTCGGATCACAGTTATGCTGATAGATAAACGCCTTTCCATTGAGGTAAGGTTTACCATCACGAATTTCAATATTGGCTCCGGCCTCAGCGATGATTCTTCCGATAATGAATCGCTCAGGAGCGTCTGGTTCTGGGCAAAGAACAAGGTCACCTAAAATAGGTGATGAGACTCTTGAGAGTAGAATTGTGTCTCCCCCACTGATGCTAGGCACGAGTGATGCTTCAAATACCGGGTCGTTCGTTGGCAGGCGGATCGTTCGAAAGATCGTTAATCGAAGTCCGCCAAGAACGATTGCCGTAAGAATGGAAAGCCAAAGGAGAAACCGAATCAACCCACGCATGATTCCTCAATCCTAACCAAGGCCCATCGCTGAAGCCACGATTCCTTTATCTTCTGTCGCTCTTTTTCAACAAACCGACGGGGAGTGAGCCGAACGAGCTCTTGTTCACTCGGAAGCAGAAAAGTGCTGAAGCCTCTTTTTCCCTCGGCGAGGGGACTTAGAGATACTTAAGTAAGGTGGCTGCTGAGGCTGTCGCTCGTCAGAAAACTCAATTTCCGCCGGTTGGCCAGAGAACGAGATCGTCGCGATGAATAACCACCGCCTCATCAGAGCTGCCCAGGAGGTCCACGAGGGCTTTTCCTTTTTTTCCAGCCGCGCGGGCTGCTTCTGGTGAGGTGAGTCGCGTTAACCCTCTCCCGATCTCTTTTCCTGAAGATGTAGTGATCTTTACCGCATCTCCCCGTCGAAACTCGCCGCTGATCCCGATGACGCCCACCGGTAAAAGGCTCTTTGATTGATCAGTAAGAGCCTTGACGGCTCCTTCATCGATAATCAGCCGCCCCCTGGTGCGGAGGGCATAGGCAATCCAATGCTTTCTCGCTCGAAGTGTCTGGGAAAGAGCTGGAAAGACCGTGCCAACATCCTCTCCGTCCAGAATTTTTTCAATGACCCTCTCATCACGAGCATCAGCAATAATCACTGCTGCGCCGGAACGACGGCCTTTATGGGCAGCATTTAGTTTCGAGCCCATACCGCCGCGTCCTACGGATTGTCGAGAATCATCCTGTTCTTCAAAGTCGGCGACGTTCTCCATCAAGGAGATACGATTCCCCTCTGCATCCAGTACTCCCTCAACATCCGTAAGCAGAATCAGTGCATCGGCACCGATCAGAGGTGCGACCATTGCCGCTAGCTGATCATTATCAGTAAAACTGAGCTCGTCGGTGGCAATCGCGTCATTTTCATTAATGATGGGAATTGCTCCCAGGTTCAAAAGAGATGCCAGAGCCGCTCGCGCGTTATTGACCCGTCCGCGATTGGCGAGGTCTCCATGGGTCAAGAGCACTTGCGCTGTGACGATGCCTTTGGCTGCGAAGACTTGGTCGTAGCGGCGCATGAGCAATGATTGGCCGGCAGAGGCTGCGGCCTGCATGGCCGATCGCTCCGACGGCTTTTCGGTCATGCCTAATCGCTGCATGCCCAGCGCTGTTGCCCCGCTCGAAACCAAGGTGATGGAAATCCCGCGCTGACGAGCATGAGCAAATTGCTCAGCGAGGCGAAGCGGTAACTCCTCGTCGTGCATGAGAATACGTGAGCCCACCTTGACGACAATTGTTTTTGCTTCTTTGAGAGCGTCGCGAGGAGATGGTGGCTCAAATTGAGCGTTGCTATCGTCTTCGGCAGAACCCTGGCTGCCCGCGATTTGTTGCGGAAGAGCGTCCTCAGAGGTGGATCAAGTGGTCGAGCAGTCTG
>JAKVCH010000021.1 GCA_022447485.1 Polyangiaceae bacterium
TGTTCAGGATATCCCAATTTCGTGGCGTGACGACGAAGAATCTTCACGCAGAGTGAATGGAAGGTCGATATTTCGGGAGGCTTTTCCTTTCGCTTCCGCTTTTTACCGATCATTTTTATGGCGCGCTCCCGCATTTCACGAGCGGCCTTATTGGTGAAGGTCACGGCCAAGATACGACTTGGTCGAATTCCCTCCTTCATGAGCTCCGCAATCCGGAAAGTGATCACGCGGGTCTTCCCAGTGCCTGCGCCGGCCAGAACCAAGAGTGGGCCGCTGAGCGTTGTCACCGCCGTGCGCTGGGGTCGATTGAGACCGTCTCCTGATTCCTCATAATGGTTCATTGGGAACCTCCGGCTTATCAAAGTCTTTGAAGAAGTGGAGACTTGACTTGCGTTAAAAGAACCAGACGCTCGGTAAGAGAACCAGCCAGACGATCAGCAAAAAGTCCCAATACTGGGTGAGGAGGCCCACCCCCTCGTAACTTTCGGCAGTGTAGATGCCTTTTTTTGCCTTACTTTTGACGATCAGCTGGGGCACAAAGCCGCCGACAACGTGAATGGCGTGAATCACTGTCAGCAGGTAAAAGCTGAAGCTGTAGAGGGAGCGAACCTCTGCAGTGAGTACTTCGCTAGCGACAACCCGCCAGTTGTAGGCCTGCAAACCAAGAAATGCGACGACAGCGAGGGTGGCGATATTTAACCAAAGCTGGAATGGGGCGACTTGGTTCTGGCGAATGAAGTGTTTCGCCCGATGCATCGCCCCTGAGAGTACAAAGAGAATCAGGGTCGAGACCCAAAGCCCCCAAGGTAATTGCGGCACCTCTTCGGTACGCCACACTTCGCTTTGATGGCGAGTAATGAAGTAGGCCACGAGGCTCGCCAGGAAGACCATCGACATCGAGACCATTCCCAGCCAAAGCAGAAATTGTTTGGTGGAGATATTGGGGAAACTCACCTCATGGCGAGGGGGCAATGCTTGTGGGGAGTCTGTCACGCTCTGTGGTTTAGCTCGCTTGACCGACTCCGTCGAGAAACGAAATGTCGGTCTACCCAGCAGATGTCAGGAACGGCTTCCAGGCACTCCAACCCCCAGACGCTGAGCGGAAACACGGTCTGTGCTTAGAGATCGGGAGATGGGCTGGGTAGGCGCACGAGGTCGACATCGAGATGAATCGCTTTTCTATCGCTTTTCACTCGGGCATCCCACGGGAAGTAACCGTCTTTTTTTACGGCAATGCGGTGCCAGCCCCCGGGGAGGCGAATTCCTCGGCGCGCCACTTCTTTCAACGACCCGATATATTGGTCATCAATATACACAAGTGCCGACCCAGGAGAGCCTTTTTGCACATCTACTGACAAATCCACTGCTGTGCGAGTCCGCAGGTGGGCACAGCCAGTGGTCAGAAAAAGGCTGAGCAACGTCGCCCCAGGCAGCAGCCACACGGAACGCTGCCTGAACTGCCGTCGATGAGCTTGTCGCTTCATTCCCATTCGATGGTGGCTGGTGGCTTGCTCGAGATGTCGTAAGCGACGCGATTGATTCCGCGAACCTCGTTGATGATGCGGGTGCTCATCTTGGCCAGTACCTCGTGGGGGATCCTTGACCAGTCGGCGGTCATACCGTCGCTCGACGAAATTGCACGGATCGCGCAGGCTTCCTCGTAGGTGCGGTCATCGCCCATAACTCCTACGCTCTTGACGGGGAGTAAGACAGCAAACGACTGCCAGATAGAGTCATAGAGGCCAGCAGCTCGAATTTCTTCATCGACGATTGCATCGGCCTCGCGTAGTGCTGCCAAGCGTTCCTCTGTTAATTCGCCGAGGCAGCGTACTCCGAGACCTGGGCCAGGGAAGGGGTGGCGCCATAATACATCGTGGGGGATGCCCATAGATTCGCCTGCTGCGCGGACTTCGTCTTTGAATAGCTCGCGCAGGGGCTCGATGAGCTTGAGGTTCATTTTTTCAGGCAAACCACCGACGTTATGATGGCTCTTGATGACCGCCGAGGGGCCACGCACGCTCACGCTTTCAATCACGTCGGGGTAGAGAGTGCCCTGGACGAGCCAGCGCGCATTTTTGATTTTTCGCGCATGCTCGTCGAAGACTTCGATAAAGACTCGACCGATGATTTTGCGTTTTTTCTCTGGGTCGGTCACGCCCTTGAGCTCAGAGAGAAATTGCTCCCTGGCATCGACGGCGATCAGGTTGAGGTGAAAGTTTTCCTCCATCATTTTCACGACGCCGTCGAATTCGCCTTTTCTCAAGAGGCCGTTATCGACGAAAATGCAGACGAGGCGATCGCCCAGGGCCTTGTGGCAGAGAGCCGCGGCGACAGAGCTATCGACGCCGCCGGAAAGGCCGCAAATCACCATTTCGTCGTCGCCCACTTGGGCTTTGATCTTCTCAATCGATTCATCGACGAAGCTGCCTGGAGTCCAATCGGGCTTCATGCCAGCCACATCAAAAAGGAAGGCGTTGATAATTTCTGTGCCGCGAGGTGAGTGAGCGACTTCTGGGTGAAATTGAATCCCGTAAAAATTCTTTTCCAGGTTCGCTATCGCGCAATGAGGGGCGTTGGGGCTTGACGCAATCGTACGGAAGCCTGCCGGCTCTTGGGTGAGACGATCGCCATGACTCATCCAGACAGTGATTGTTTCGCCTTTTTTGAAAGGCGCAAGGATGCCGACGGGCTCGTCAATGACTAAGTCGGCACGGCCGTACTCGTGGTGCTCACCCTTTTCGACCTTACCCCCTAATTGGTGGGCCATGAGCTGCTCGCCGTAGCAGATACCTAGAACAGGAAGACCGAGCTCCAAGAGGCCGGGATCGCTCTTCGGAGAGAATTCTCCGTAAACGCTGTCGGGCCCGCCACTCATGATGATCGCAGAAGGCTTGAGTGCTTTCAGTTGATCGAGGGGAATCGTGCAGGGATGAATCTCGCAATAGACGTTACTTTCGCGCACGCGACGCGCGATGAGTTGGGTGTATTGAGAGCCGTAGTCGAGAATAACGACGGTATTGTGGGCCGCGACAGTCATGGGACGGCTGCTAGCACGCGCAACTAGGCCGGAGAAGTGCTATTTTCGCCTCGTCGTTTTCACGATCAGGTGCCTTTCTTTCGCGCAAGACCGATCAAATCCCCGGCGCGTGGGCACGGTGCGGGGGGGCGCGACGAGGCCCGGCGGGAGGGGGGCTTCCGCACCCGCTGCCTGTTCGTTTTTGGGTAGCCCGACCGAGGCGACTTGGCTGCCAGAAAAGTACTTTTCCACAATTCTTCCCCGGGCGGAACGGGCGAGGAGGAACTCTCGGCGCCTTTCCTCGGCTCTAATTATTTCGAGGTTTTGGGGCGTCAAGGCCCCTTCTGACAATCGTTGCAAGACGCCTCGCACCTGGGCAAGAGCTTCCTCTGCGGCTGCATCGCTGGATCGAACCTTAATGAAAAGTCCGCCAAACTCGCTGCCTCCCAGCCATTGAGCCTGAGCTGAGCTCTGGCCAGGGGTTTTCGCTAGGGCGTTCTCGAAGTAGCCTCCTGGTCGGTTGAGTAGCCAAGCGGTAGCTCGTCCCAGAATGGCGGGGGCTGGGGTCCAAATCCCGATCCATACTTCAGGCTCGACAGTTTCGCTCACCGTTTCTTGGTGCCAGACCCCGGGAGCCACGGGTTCCGGCTGAACTCTCTCGCATTCCCGAGGGGCTTGGCGCAGAGGGCCGAGCCAATCATTCAGCGCTTGAGCTGCAATTTCGCCCTGGGCAAGGCTTTGATTGCTCACAAATACTGCCCTCAAGGGCTCCGCAATGAATTCGGCACGGGCTCGTTCGGCATCCCACGTAGAAAGGCGGGCGAGACTTCGTTCTGTCCCTTGGGGCGTGAGAGCTGCAATGTGGCCGCTTCCGACAAGACTAATGATCAGTTCTTTGCCTGGCTGGCTATCGATACGCTCGATGAGGTTATCCCTAATTGCCGCGACGTCTCGTCCATCGAGGGCTTTGCCTGCAAGGGCAGCGGCGAGAGAGCGGGTGAGGCGCAGTGCTTGCTGCTCCGCTGTTTCGCTCATTCTTCGTGGCGTGTGTGCGAGCAGTCCAATACTGCGGGGGCCAATCCATGGCTCAAGACTGACATCGTCTTTTCCTCCAAAGTCACGTGCTATGCTCATCATGGTGAGCGCCCTGAGCCCTGCCTCCGCATCCGACTCGGCTCTTGTTCCACAAGGGGAGCCGAGCAAAAGCCAAGATTCGCCCTGACCTTCTTCCGCACTGAGCTCTACTGGGATCCGTTGGGACTCAAGACGTTTTTTTGCGAGGTTCAGACGGTCGTTCAAGTCTTCGACTTCTCGAGCGGAACCCCGAGTCGCAGCAAAAAAGTAGGGCCGCTCTGGCCCCGGAGCTCTGAGTGTCGACCAAGCCGCTATGGTGCTTGCATCCAGCGCCCTTTCCGGAGCCATCAGTGCTTGAGCTGAGGCTGTTTGCAAGTCAGCCTCTCTCAGGCTGAGCTGCATTTCTTGGCGGAGAGCAAGCATGACTTGAGCGGCTTGTTCCTTTGTAAAATCTGCTCGTGCAGGGTCTTTTTCGATCGAAATTGCAAAACAAGCTCCACTCGGCCTCAGGATCGCCTCTACTTTTTCAATTTCGAGGTCGGAGCGTAGGCTGTGCAGCCGCTGTCGCAACGGATGCTCGGGATGACCAATCTTCTCAGCAGCTTCGACGGCGGCGGTTGCGTGATTCGTTCGCACGGCGAGAGCAAATGCTGGCCCTTGATTCTGGCTACTGCTCCAGGTTTCTCGCCGGGGCGTGGGATCGGACCATTCTTGCGGAGCAGGCCAGTCTTCAAATTGAGGTGGAGCTTCCTGCATTTGCTCGACGACCTTGCTGGGACCCACGAACGAAAATGCGACGCGGTTCGGCACGGCGACATCCACTCGTAACTTTTCCAGGCGTTTCTTGGAGAGCTGCTTCGGTTTCCCTTGAGCGGCTTCAGTGGCGCTGAGTTCGCCCAAGCAAGCCGCGATGTTCTGAGGCAGCGCCTGGTGGTTTTTCAACGCCTTTCGTTGGAGTGCGAACCGCTGACGCAAAGATTTCGTAAACTCCCGGTCGACGGGGGTGAGCAGTGCGTCCCCTACCTGCTGATAAAACTCTTTCGCGCCTTCCCCATCGGTGACCTCTCTGCTGAGAGCAACTCCTAAAGCAGAGCGCTGTACTTGAAGACTACCCCAATCATCGGCGTTGAAACGAGCTCTGAGCAGCTCAGCCAGGAGCAGGCTATCTTCACTACTCGTTGTGGCAATCACTGCGGCCACCGCTGGCCTTGGGTCGCCAGAGCGACGAACGAGCTGTACGCTTGGAGTCGCAGGCGCCTCTAAGGTGATGACTTCAGCTAGTGTCGAGAGGACGGAGGCGGGCTCAGGGGGCTTTCCTGGGGCAGCGCTCTTCGCGCTTTGTGGCTGAGTTTGGCATGAAACGATTCCTCCGAGGCAGAAGCCCAGCCAGATGAATTTTTTCACTGCTGGCAGGGGGAGAGTTTGGCTCTGGCGCTGAAAGACCACCTGGCTGCTATACCAGCTTTTCTTTGGATAAAAATTGCAGACTTCTTCCTCAAGCGGCGCTGGCCGGAGCCAGCAGTTTTTCTAGCTTTGCGGCTATTTTATGCTTTTTCGTGTAGACGGTCTTGACGTGAATACCCATTCGCTCACTGATTTCTTCTGGGCTAAGACCATGCCCGAAAAAGAGCTGAACGAATTCTTGGTCCCGTTCACTTAAGCTGGTCATGATTTCGACAGCCTGCTCTGCTTGTTGGCGGAGCACGACTTCCTCGTAAGGAGAGTCGTCAGGAGATTCAAAAGCTGGTGACTCCGGGAAAGGATCACAAACTTGATCTTTCTTGATGCGGCGTAGGTAGTCGTAGGCGGAGTTGGTCGCCAACATCCCGATCCAGGTGGAAAGGCGACTGCCTTTTTCAGGATCAAAGTTCTGGAGCTTTTTGCAATCGTTACGGAGCAGATCGAGGCTGAAGCGCCCGTAAATTTCGTCGACATCTTGTTCGTCGGTCACTTTTGAAAAGCGCACGAGCACTTTGCGGATGCAGCCAAGAGCGACAGGTGCGTAGAGGCGCGTGAACTCGCGCCATGCGCTGGCTTCGCCGGCGACTAAACGGGCTGTGAGCTGAAGCTCTGCCTCGGGGCTGAGTTTACGGGGACGGACCGAGCGCTGCTGAGCATTGAGGCGAGGTCGAATCGAAGGGTGACGGGTCGAGTGAATTTCATTGAAAGTCTGCATCTTTATCTCCAAGTGAGGGCCCTAGGGGCGCTTACCTGGAGACTTTGCATGTCTCGTGCCAACAAAAGTTGCTGATTTTATTGGTGTTTTTTGTGTAACTCGCTCAAAAAGCGTAACACTCGAGAGCGTCACTGTTACGCTTTTTCTTTCTCTTCCTACTGCTGTCCGAGGGTGGTTCTTCCCTCGCGGGTTCGCTCATTCATCAAAGACGAGTTGGTAGTCGTAATCTGCCGCCAGATAGTTCAGTAAGTGGTTCGGATCGATTTTTTCATTCGTGCCGGCTTCTGGGGCAGCCGGCTCATCAGCATCGGCTGGTTCTTGCCCCTTTCCAGCGCTCTCTGCTTCGAGAAGCTCGTCGAGTTGAGAAAACAAGCCCTCGGGGGGTAGGGGGGCGTCGAGAGCCTCGAGAGGAGAGCCGCCTCGTACGGGCAGAACGCTCACCACCGTGAACTTGCCTCTCTTTTCGATTCTCTCCGGTATGGCGGAATAAGCGCAGTGGGCTTGGCCCGCCAGGATGATCAGCTTGCGCGCGGGTGCGTGGGCTTCTAGCCAGGTGGTTGCTCTTTTGGCCATTGCCTCATCCCACAGGACTTGAGCTTCGTAGTAGTTCGATAGGTCGGGGCGTTTCGAGTGGCCATGAGGTGTTGAATGGTCACTCTCCGAATTTTGGTCCCCGTCAGTTGGTGTTGCCTGGGGGGCAGAGTGGGGGTGCCCCCCCATCAGTGCTGCAAAGTTGCTCCGGTGACGCTCGTTTTCGAAATCGAGCTGCGTTGGCACCAGGTTGCCCATTTCCCGCGGCACCTTTTGGATGCCATTGGTGGCGATCTGTTTGGTCAGGCTGCGGCGCACACCGAGAGCAACGAGCGGTATTTTACTCTTCTTTGCGAGCTCAAAGAATGGTTGCCAGTAGACAAAGGGATATCCCCACTCCTTCTCCCAGTCAGTTGCTTCGGCGACTTGGTCGACTCCAATTGAGCCTGCGTCGAAAGCGTTGAGGGCGGATTGTTCATCTTGACGGACCATTTCCAGGGCGATCCCCAACTCGATGCCCCGCATTTCCCGCCGAGCCAAGAGAGCCCGCGCTACTTCCAGTTGGGCATAGTGGCTGAGGGGATCATCGTGGAGTTCTCCGACACAAACAGCGTCTGCGGAGGCGATGCGACTCATCACCTCGTCGACCGAGAAGACTTTTTCGTCGGCAAGCCGGTAGCCTGAATACGGGCGGGCAGACTTCTCAACCACGTCGGCAGGCACAGCCTTCTTTTCGTCTTTTTCTTCGGGCGGCGCGGAAAGCTCGACGACCGGCGACGAGCCGACCGGCTGCTGGAGTTGAACTTGAGAACCACCACAAGCGGCAAAGAAAAACGCGGAGCAGAGCAAGCCCGAGAATCGACGATACATGGTCAAGCTATCCCGCGCGGGCGTTGAGAGGTCAATCGTTGATTTTTTAGAAGATTTTCTTCAGGGTATCGATGGCGCCCGAAGCGCCTTTTGGCAGCGCGGAGAAAGCAATTTCGAGGTGCTCGCCCTCGGTTTGGATAGCTTGTACGCCCACAAGCGGGACAAGCACTTGGACCAGTTTCTTTGCTAACTCGGCGGAGAGCTTTGGGTGCCGCATCAAGTCGAAGCTGAGCCGATTTTCCTCGGCTCCAATTAAAAACTCGGGGGTTTGAGGGAGATAGGAAAGCAGGTCGCCGGGGCGAGATAAGTCGAGGGCTCCTGACTGCAGGAGAGCAGCAATGGGTGTGCCGCTCGAGGGGTCGGTGACTTCCATCTCGATATCGTTCAAGCGAATATCGACGAGCAAAGCGTCTTCCCGTAAGTCGATGCGCTCCACGAGCACAGTGGCCGATGCTCGAATAGGGGTCTTCATCAAGTCGAGGCTAGCCGCTGCGTGCAGACCTGGGTTGCGTGCCGTTAACTCGAGATCTTCAGGCACCTTATTGCCCAGCACCTCCTTGAGGACCCAGCGCAAGGCCGCCAGAGGCACGCCCATTTTCAATTGGGTGGCGTTTTTGGCGGCCCGAAGAATTTCTTCAGGATGTTGCTTGAGGTAGCCAGAAAGGGCTTGGGCTGCTTTTTTTGGCAATGCACCGCGAGACATGTTCGGAGGCTAGTCGTCCCGGGCTGATCAAGCCAGCACCGATTGCTTCTTCTGGCATTCCAGCACAGAGCAGCCCTTTTCAGAGCTGCCCTTCCATGCTTCACCCCAGGTGATGGAAACGATCAAGCTCGGAAACCTGGATGCAGTTGTTCTCGAACCCCAGAGTCAGGCCAAGCAAAATATTGTGCTACTGCACGGCTTTGGCGCCCCCGGAACTGATTTGGTCGGCTTGGCCGAAGTCCTGCCCCGTGAAAACCAGCGCTATATCTTTTTGCAGGCGCCTCATGTCCTCGATGGCATGGGCGGACCAATGGCCGGTAGAGCTTGGTGGTTGATCGATATGGTCGCCCTTCAGGTTGCGCGAATGACCCGACAGTTCGATCAACTCGCCGCCGAAGTGCCAGATGGTCTTCAGGAGGCCCAGCAGGGTTTGATCGAAGCCTACCGGGCGATTCAGGAGCGCTATACTTCAGCCGATGAGGGCATCATTTTGGGGGGCTTTTCCCAAGGCGCGATGTTGGCTTGCCAGACGGCTCTGACTGCAGAGCTGCAGCTTCAGGGACTCGTTCTGCTTTCAGGCACTGTGATTTGTGAAAAGGTGTGGAAGGCGGCTCTTGCGAAGCCTCTGAGTTTTCCCGTGTTCCAGAGCCACTCTCCCCAAGACGAGGTTTTGCCCTACGAGCTAGCCGAACGCCTCTGTGAACTCTTCCGCGCAGGGGGCTCGAACGTTGATTTTGTCCCTTTCCGCGGTGGGCATGGCATCGGTCCCGAAGTCATCCAGGGTCTGGCTGCGTTCCTTCTTCAAGCCGCTGACTCGTCTGGCACGGAGACTTGAGCTGTCGCCGGAGAGGTTTCCGTCGGGGGCGCCTCCGAACCGCGTATATTCCTCAAAATCCGCGGCTTTCTGGCTCGTTTTCTTTTTCTGGCGATTCAGTGCTAGGCCCTGTGTCCGCCTGAATCGACCTGGAGGGCGGAAGTCCGGAGAAATCTCTTGAGCCAACCCGAAGAAATGCAAGACGCGGAACTGCAAACCATCACCAAAGAGGAGCAAGGCTGCCTCGAAAAGGTGAAGTCGCATTTAGAGAAGCGTCACACCGGCGAAAACGCCAAAAAAGTGATCAACTACGATGCGGAGTTGGTGTCTTTGCGGGATCAGATCTCAAGTGCCCGAGCGGAGGATATTCCTCCCTTGCTCGAGGATATGGAGAGATTAATGGCCCTGGCTTCGCGTCAGTCCAAGACCGAGGAGCAATACGTCGATCCTCGCTCTCCCTACTTTGGGAGAATGGTTTTGGAAGAAGAGGGACGGAGCCGCGAGGTGCTGATCGGGCGCGGTACCTATTTAGATACCAAGAGCGGAATCCGCATTGTTGATTGGCGAGATGCTCCCGTGAGTCGCCTCTACTACCGCTACGCGGAGGGTGACGATTACGACGAAGAGTTTGGTGGTCGAGAAGTCTATGGTGAAGTCAGAATCCGCCGTAGCGTCACCATCACCGACCAGGGGCTGCGCAGGATCAATTGCCCTCAGGGTAATTTTGCCAATAGCCGCACCGAGGGCTGGGTGCGTATCGATGACGCTCGGTTAAAGCTTGCCGGTGGCCAGGGCAGCGCGATTCGCGCCGAGGCGCCGCGAGGTAAGTTGGGTGTCGGCGAAGCGCTCACAGAAAATGAAGATAAGCACTTAAAGGAGATCACTCCTTTGATCGACGGTCGCCAGTTTGAGTTGATTACCCAGCCCGACTCTGGATTGGTCGTGATTCAGGGTGGCGCGGGCAGCGGAAAGACGACGATCGGTTTACATCGTCTGGCCTATTTGGCTTTTCATGATGCGAAGCGTTTTCGGCCAGATCGCATGCTAGTGATTGTCTTCAATGAGGCGCTGGTTCGCTACATTGGTCAGGTTCTGCCGAGCCTTGGTCTGAGAGGGGTGCAAATTCGCACCTATCAAGACTGGGCTGCTCGGCTACGAGCGACGGCTATCCCTCAACTGCCGCGAGCCTATTCTGATGAGACCCCGAGTATTGTTACTCGTCTCAAAAAACATCCCCGTATGTTGGCGCTGCTCGACGCGAAAGTCGAAGAGCTCGCCCGGGAGTTTCAAGAAACCGTAGCGGGGATCGTGCAAGATGATCCTTCTTTAGAAGATGGCCTGCAAACTTTCTTGAAGTCGTCCAATCGACCTCTGATTCATCGTTTTCACGCCTTCCGCTCGTGGATACTCGATCACGAAGAAGCGTTGGAGGCGTCGATTCGTCAGCCCGTGCTCCGGGAATTAGAGCGGCGCATCGAGCGCCTTCAGGATGTCATTCCCCTCTGGGCCGACTTATTGACCGACTTGCCTCGCTGGAAAGAAGTCTTCGAACAAGAGTCGTTGCAGGAGTTCCGTCAAGGAGAGCTGGAGCGTGCTCACGCCTGGTGCGTCAAGAGTATCCAACGCGCTCTGACGGAAATGGAGGAAAGAGAAGAAGCCAAAGAAGATCGGGATGCTCGTGGTGATGATGATTATCGCGCGATAGATGGTCTTGACTTAGAAGATCGAGCGACTCTCGACCGTGAGGACGACACGTTGCTGCTGCGCCTTCTTCAAAGGGTGCGGGGCCCCTTGCGCAAAGGCCAGGCGGGTAAAGAAGCCTTGAGCTACGAGCATATTCTCGTCGACGAAGCGCAAGATCTCAGTCCGGTGGAAATGCGGGTTATCTTCGACACGATCACCCGAGGCCAGAGCGTTACCTTAGCTGGCGATACTGCTCAGCGTTTACATATGGACAATGGCTTCTCGGATTGGAAGACCGTCTTGAGTGACCTTGGCCTAGCTCACGTCGAAGTAGAGCCCTTAAAGCTCACCTATCGCTCGACCGCTGAGATTCTCGACCTAGCCCAACATGTACTGGGTCACTTACAGCCAGACGATCCACCCGTGGCGACGCGTCATGGTGCGCCGGTCGAATTATTTCAGCATGGCGCTACCGGTGATTCGGTGGCTTTCTTGAGCGAGGCCCTGCGCGAGCTGTCGATTACAGAGCCTCGGGCCTCAATTGCAGTGGTCACTCGGTATCCTGAGCAGGCCGACTTAGTCTACGACGGCCTCAAGCGGGGTGACGTCCCTTACCTACGTCGTGTGGCCGATCAGGACTTTCCTTTCAAGCCGGGGGTGGATGTCACAGATATCCGCCAGGTGAAGGGCTTAGAGTTCGACTATGTGATTCTGGTGGAGGTGAGTGAGAGTTCGTACCCCACAGACGATGAATCTCGGCACCTCTTACATATCGGCGTGACCCGAGCGGCGCATCAGCTCTGGCTCTTAGCAGCTGGATCGCCCTCCAAACTATTGCCTGAAGAGCTCCGCGACCGCGGCTACTGAGAAACTGCCTCGCGGGAACGCGAGGTGAGACGAAGTAAAAACGCTCGTAGTTCAGCTTTGACCTGAGCACGATCGAGGTCCCTTGTAATAATATGTCCACTACGAGGCAGAATGATCACCCGCTGGTCTCGGGTGCCCAGCTGCCGAGCGAAGCGCCAGGAGTTTTCGATGGGGCAGCCTCGATCCCGGGCGCCGTGCAGAATGAGCGTCGGGCAGTGGATGCGGAAAAGCTCTTTATCGAGTCGTTCACCAGCGCGGAGTAGGCTCACGCCCGCATGAGCGGGTTGGAGACTGTAGCTAATATGGCGAGCGGCTTCTTCTGCGTCGCCAATATCGCTGCCCCCACGGGGAGCACTGAAGTCGGGGATACCCAATCTGTCGATCATCTTGAGCAAGCCTCCAGGGAATGGACTCTTGAGGTAAAAAGCATTCGAGAGCGCCGCTAAGCCGATAACGGCTCCTGGGGCCGAAAGGGCGAGTTCGACCGCTAACAGGCTTCCCATCGAGAAGCCGACTAGAATCACCGGTCCTTGGCGACGCAGGCGATCAAACACTGGGCGCACGCTATCGAGCCAATCGTCGTAGCGAGTAGCAGCAAGGTCGGACGGATGAGTGCCGTGGCCAATAATCAACGGGGCCTCGGTGGCCAGGCCCAGTTCGCGCGCCACCTCCACGGCCAATTCAACTTCACCGGGCACTCCCGTGTAACCATGGAGGCAAAGCACGGAGGGGGTCTTTCCCTGAAAAGAGAGAGGCTCCGTCCCCGGTAAACCAGAAATATCGTCTTCGGACCCAGGTTTTCGAATCGTGAGCAGTCGCGTCCAGTCACCGGCTTCGCCGAGCCGTGTGCCTTGTTTTTGCATCCACTCCTCTAGTTTCCTGCCCATTATTCCGCAGTGTAGCTGGTAACGAACGAGCGATGAAGTCGATTCGACTCGACGCCTTCGTCTTGCTGCTCTACTCCTTCCAGTTATGGACGACCTCAGTCTCGCCCGGGGACAGATGGCATTTAGCCTTGGCTTTCATATCATCTTTGCTTGCATTTCGATGGTGATGCCTTTCTACATGGCACTGGCGTACCGAAAGTACCTAAAAGGTAAAAACCCTGTGGACCTCGCCTTAACTCGGGCCTGGTCAAAAGGTGCGGCTGTCCTTTTTGCGACGGGTGCGGTGAGCGGCACCGCGTTGAGCTTTCAGCTTGGTTTACTTTGGCCAGGCTTCATGAAGCACGCTGGGCCAATCATCGGTATGCCTTTTTCTCTCGAAGGGGCAGCTTTTTTCCTCGAGGCCATCTTTTTAGGCCTCTTTCTCTATGGCTGGAAGCTTCTTCCCCCGCGTTTGCATCTCTTGATGGGAGTCATGGTCGGTGTGTGCGGATTTTCTTCTGGGGTCCTGGTCGTGGCGGCCAACGGGTGGATGAATGCGCCCACAGGCTTCACCTGGACTGGCACAGAGGCCGTCGATATCGACCCTTGGAAGGCTTTCTTTAACGTTGCTTGGCCCTTGCAATCGCTTCATATGCAGATCGCCGCTTTTCAAGCTACGGGCTTCGGCTCGGCCGGGATTCACGCTTTTTCGATTCTTCGCGGAAAAAACAGGGAGTTTCACAGCCATGCTCTGAAAGTTATCTTACCTCTCACGATGGTCGCGTCGCTACTGCAGCCCCTGGCAGGCGATCTGAGCGCAAAAGCCATCGCGCAGCGTCAGCCAGAAAAGCTCGCCGCTATGGAAGCTCATTTTCAAACGGAAAAATCGGCTTCTTTGGTGATCGGAGGCATTGTCGATGAAGAACAGAGGCGCATTGATTATGCACTGAAGATTCCCGGCGGGCTCTCTTTTCTGGCCTATGGCGACTTCGATGCTGAGGTGAGGGGAGTGGACTCCTTTCCCCCAGGCGATCGCCCTCCGGTGGCTATCCCTCATTACGCTTTTCAGACCATGGTCGGCTTGGGGGGCTTGATGAGTCTCGTGGCCCTTTTCTGGGTGTTTGCTCGCTGGCGACGCCCTGAATGGCTGGAACATCGGCGCTTCTTGAGGGTATTGGTTCTGTGCACGCCCTTTGGAATACTCGCCTTGGAGGCGGGGTGGACGGTGACGGAAGTGGGGCGACAACCCTGGGTGATTTACCATGTTTTGAAAACGGCTGACGCTGTGACCCCTGTTCCGGGTTTGGGTGTGACCTTTGCCGTGTTGGCCGCCCTTTATCTCTGCTTAGGCACCCTGTCTTTTGGTCTTTTGGGTCGACTAATTCGCGGCGAGATGATGCGACCGCACGATATCCCCCCCGATGGGCGTTCACCTGCCGGAGGTTCTTCCCAGGGTTCGACTGCTCGAACAGCTTCAAAGGAGTCTGCTTAAAATGCTCACCACTCTTGTTGCTCTTGTGATGGTGGTCGCTCTCAGCGCCTATGTCGTTTTCGGTGGTGCCGATTTTGGAGGCGGGATGCTGGAAGTCACCTTGCCTACCCGCGCTCTACGAAAAAGACTGGAACTCACCCTCGCCCCTGTCTGGGAGGCAAATCATGTTTGGCTGATGGCCCGGGTTGTTGGGCTTTTCGTGGGGTTTCCAAGGTTTAACGCCATTGGCTTTACCCGACTCTTTTACCCGATTTCTCTGGCGCTCTTCGCTATTCTCATCCGGGGCACGTTTTTTACTCTACGTAAGTACGACCCCCAGCCAGGCCCAGCATTGAGTCGTGCCTATTCGATGCTCTTTCGTTTGAGCAGTTTCATGGCGCCTCTGTGTTTTGGCTTCGTTATTTCTGGCTTGCTCTCTGTTCATCCGGGCGGTTTTGATGAGCCACCGGTTGGCTATTCGGCCTTTGTGGTCTACTGGTCGCCTTCCTTCAATTGGTTTGGCTTACTCGTTGGTATTTTTATTTGCTGCCTCTTTACTTATCTCGCTGCAATTTTTTTCTGGGGAGAGCTAACTAAGCCCGAAGAGCAAAGCTTGGTTTGGACGAGGGCGAAGTTATTTTTTGCCGCAACCTTTCTCAGTGGCGCCATGGTCCTTCTGACCGGTGCGATTACTGGGCGCGTCCCCGTCGACGACGCTTTCGCCCCACTTCAGGTACTCGCCCAAGTCGTTGCGCTCGCAGCGACTTTTGTCGTGCTACTGGCTCATCGAAGAAACCATCGATGGATGATGCGCTGGGGTGGTGGCGCGCAAGTTTTGGCGATTCTTCTCGGTTGGTTTCAGGCTCAGGGCCGCACATTCCTGCGGTTCGAGCAAGGCCCTCTACTCCTCGACGATTGCTCAGCACCACCTATCACTCAGATTTGGCTACTGATTGGCATCGCCGTAGTCTTGGCGTTGGTCGTGCCTTTATTAGTCTTTCTGTATCGAGTCTTCGACCGCGCTCAGAAAGCAGAAGGTTAGCTTAAGGCAGTAATTTGATGAATCGTCGCGCTGGAGCGACAAATGGCGAGGTGGGGTATTTATTTAAGACAATCTGAAACGCTTCTCGCGCTTCCTCTCGCTGACCGTTCTTAAGATAGGTTTCTCCCAAGATAACAAGCGCTTCGGGTTCTAAGCCTGTCGAGGAGTAGTTGACTAAAGCATACTCAGCTCGAGCTATCGCCGCGCGATAATTATCTCGCTGAAGATAAAAGCGGGCCACGTAAAGCTCATGGCGAGCCAACATCCCTCGTACCCATTCTTGCATGTAGAGAATCCTCTCCATCTCTGGGTAGTGGGGGTAGTCGCGCAGAAAGCGGGTAATACCCCGGTCGGCATCGCGAACGCTCGCTAAGTCTCGCTCCTCCAGGGGAGGCTGCATGGAGCTTTCACCTCTCGACTCGAATTGGCAGAGGATGACCCGGTAGCGAGCATAGGGTACCTCAGGGTCATTGGGATAATCGCGCAAAAATTCGCGGTAAGAGGTGACCGATTCCGGGTATTCGCCGGCATGAAATTGCGCGTCGGCGATTCGTAATTGCGCCAAGCGAGCGTAGCGAGTGCCGGCGTACTCTCTTTTGACCTCAGCCATCAGCTCAGGAACGACAACCCATTCGCCGCGGTAGAAGCTTTCGAGGGCCAATTCGTAAGCAGCCTTTGCGTTCGTCTGAAACTCGAGGGCGGTGAGAGCCTGGGAGGCATCTTTCTTACAACCGACCACACCGACGGCAGTCGAAGTCGCAATCAGGGCTGCAAGAACTAAGGGACGCATAGGTGGAGGCTCTAACCCTTGGGGCCAGCCTCGGCAAGGGGAGACCTGACCTGGGGAGCTTCTCCCTGGAAAAAAGGTCGTAAGTGGGGCTCAGTACGTGCAAGCACTCGGCGAAGATGGTAGCACCCGACCCCATGGAAAAGTACCCGATGACGCCTCGTGGCGCCGAGATTCTCAAGGCAGAAATTCAGAGCATGCGCGAGGCGCGTCCTAGAATTTCTGCTGAAATTGAAGAAGCTCGTGCTCATGGTGACCTTTCCGAGAATGCTGAATATCACGCAGCGAAAGAGCGCCAAGGCTTGAACGAGGCCAAGCTGCGCGACTGCGAAGCGAAGCTATCCTTGGCCGAGATCATCG
>JAKVCH010000210.1 GCA_022447485.1 Polyangiaceae bacterium
TGAGGATACAGGTGTGAGCTCCGCCGGCAGTAATTCGAGTCGCGTTGCTGACACCCGGGACGGCTAGAGGTCCGCGACTGTTGCTGCCGGTTTGGCGCGCATTATTGGCACCCCAACACCACACCTTGCCCGTAGTTAAACGAGCGCACGAGTGGGTATCACCGACAGCAATCTCGTCGGGCGCTGCGGGCAATTCGGGTGAAAATTCTCCGGTCGCATCGAGATCAGCAGAACCAGTCTGCCCGACAGAGTTCTCTCCCCAACAATGGACTTCTCTTTGAGTCTCCCCTTGGACAAGGGCACAGGCATGCCAAAGTCCAATATCCAGGTCGAGTACGACGCCGTTGAAGTTATCGAGTACCGTACTCACTGCAGCTTCGTATTGAGCATTGGGGGCGACCACTCCTCGGCGATTATCGCCCCAGCATTGGTAATTCAGGTCAGCTGTTTGAGCGCAGGCGCTACGGTAACCTGTCCACATTCTCCGAATTGACGGAGAGCAGTGACCATTCGAGCAATATTCTCCTGCCTGGCAGTCGTTGCCACACGTGCCGCAATGCTCGGCGTCAATTAGGGTATTTGTACATTGGCCAGCGCAAAAGGCTGGCTCAGAGGGAGAACAAAGAGAGGTACAGACTCCGCCCAAGCAATTCTCACTGAGCTTACATTTTTCGCCGCAACGACCACAATGATTCAGGTCGCTGGAGAAGTCGACACAGAGGTCGTCGCAGCGTTCGGGGTAGATGGGGCCACATTCAGCCGCGCATACGCCATCGAGGCAAATTGCGCCTTGGATACACGCGGTTTCGCAGGAACCGCAGTGCCCCGTATCTCGTTGAAGGTTGTAGCAGCGCCCGGAGCAGACGGTTTCCTTGTCATTTTCACAGCCTGGGACACAAAGTCCTGAAGAGCAGCGCTCGTCTGTTGCACACTGTTGATCACAGTCACCACAGTGATCGGGGTTTGTTTGAGGATCGACGCATCCGCTCTTGCAAAGAAGGGGGCGAGCTGCTCCGCAATTATCTCGACACTCTCCGTCCGCGCAATATTGATCGCTCTGGCAGCCTTGGAAACAGCTGCCGCAGTGGGCGGGGTCATTCCGCCGGTCAACACATGTCGTACCGCAGCGGTCCTTGAGTTCACCAGTACATTCACCCTGACAACGACCACTGACACAGACTTCGTCGGTAGCGCAAGTTCGACCACAGCCACCGCAGTCGTCGTGATCTTTGGAAAAGTTGACGCATCGATTTTTGCATCGGTGAGGTGAGCTTCCACGACAGTCCTCGCCACAGGTGCCCTCCGAGCAAGCTTCATCCAGAGAGCAATTTGTATCGCAACTACCGCAGTGCTCACTGGAGTAGTTCAGGTCAATGCATTGGCCCTCACAGACGCCCAGAGCTCCTCCTGTGCAAGAGGTGACGCAGGTAGCGTCACGACAGTAGGCGCCCTCAGCGCATTCGACTCCACAGGCACCGCAATGGTTCGCGTCGGTGGAGAGCTGGGCACATTCGCCATCACAATCAGCAAGACCACTGCCACAGCTTTGGTAGCGATACTTCTGTGAGTCGTCTTGGCTTGATGCGCAGCTACTGAATAGCAGCAGACTCATGAAAAGAATGCCGAGTGCTGGACGTCGCTCTGTGAACCGGTGGAAAATCAAGGTTGGGTTCGAGGGTGTCTAGTTCGAAAAAGGTCGAACACAGCGAAAGCCTGTGCGAAGCGAAGCATCGCTATCTGTGAGGCAATCAAATCCGCTTACTTCCTGTGACGACGAGTAGTCTCCACCAATAAAACAGGGACCAGATTCGGTTTGTACCCATTCTGCGACATTTCCAAACAAGTCATCCTGCCCGAATGAACCACGACCAGCAGGGTATTCCCCTAGCGGACAAGTACTGGTGGCTTGCAGTCCGCAGAGTCTCTCTGGGATGTCAGCCGGGGTAGGCGCTTGGTCGCCCCACGGATAGAGCTGAGTGCCCTCGTTTCCGCGAACGGCGAGCTCAAATATTGACTTCTGCGGTAGTGTCCCCCCGTTTGCCGCACAATAGCTTTCTGCGGCAGCAGCCGTGACACCATTGATGGGGTGATCGTCCCGCCCGCTGGTCAGGAGATTGCCTTGGCTCAATTCAGGACAGGCTCCTGCGTCGATACATTTCCGGTACTCTTTGACCGACACCTCGTACTTATCGAGGCAGATTGACGAAGCTTCGATTGGCAGCGGAGTCGTGCCGTCCGGGCACGTGATTTCGTCGGCGGTCAGCGTCGCGGTCGTGACGGTTGAACTCAAGACCTCTTTGTCGATAGTGATGGCTCGACATTGGTTGCTGACACATTGATGACCTTCGGATCCTGGCAGAGCATCAAGGAAATTGCAGTCTGCGTCGACGTCACAGGTGACTTCACAAACGCTCTCTGAGCCAGTGCCCGAACCGCCACAGCTCGGCGTTTTACAGATCACATTGTCGGGGAGATCGGTGGCCTCGAAACCTGGGCCCAAAATGCGTTCGGCGCAATCGTCTCGATTGCTGCAGCTACTGGAGCAGGCTTCACAGCGACATTCGTCGCCAGCGCCGCAGCTGCCTTCTTCGCAGGCTCCGAGGAATGCACTGGTCGAACCAAAGTGGGATTCGCCGCTGGTGCAGCCACTCCACAGAGTCAAAAGTAGGGTTGGAATTAGAAAAAGGAGTCTCTTCACGATTCTAGTCCTTCGTGAAGCTGGCTCGATTGTCCGCCATAGATCACGACTTTATGGATTTCAGGGGGCCTTGTGAGCCTTTGATTGGTAGCATCGACCCTTTTTCTCAAGTCCGAAAGTTGCCGCCGAGCGTCACTCAAAGAGCCATTCACCTCTTTTTCTAAAGGGTGTTCCGGCCAAATATCGAAGGCGTAGGTATACCCCCCCTGGGGATTCACTCTCTGGGGATTTTGGCCCGGCGCAGCGAGCTCCGGCAGTACTTGAACAAGAGTTTTCACCATCGCCCGGTAGTGGTCCAAAATGGCGGCTTCCCAACCGGCGTTGGCTCCGACTGGTCGTACGAACGCAGAGGAGCGGTAAGAGACTTCGTCCCCAGTGATTTCGCTGGTGACTTTTCCAGCCGCGACGAGACGCCGTAAAGCCTCCTCGACTTCGGTGGCGCGTCGATGACTTCTCTCCACTAATTCTTGGTGAGTCATCGGCCCGTCTCCGTAAATAATCAGCCAAAGCAGTTCTCCAAAGTGATTCACCGAGGAGATTGCTTCCGAGTCGAGGGTTTCGATTTCGTAGCGACTCATATTGCCTGAGCCTCGGAGTTCGACCAAACCACTTTCGACCAGGTCGAAGAGAACAGCCTTTAGCTGTGCTTCGTCATCGCGACAAAATTTCTGTAAGACTTCTGTCCGAGTTGCTCCATGCTGTTTCAAAAGGAATTCAAGTACCGCCAGCCAAAGCGAAGAGCCTCTGTCGGTCGAGGACTTGGCTAGCCTTTGAATCTTCTTTAGGTAGGCGCGTTGAGCCATACCAAACATATCCGCACTGACTTTTCGACTCACCCCTCTTCGGTCAAGCTCGTCTGCAAGGTGAATAAAGAGTTGGTCGGAGAGCTCGGCAAGGGGAGCTCTCATGCCGCCGGCTGTTGCCAATTCCGCTAATAAGACTGCGTTTTCTTGGACCACGCGATCAATGAGAAAGCGGATATTCATGGACGGACCCCTCCGTGGAAGCAACGAATTGCCGGTGGTTAGATAGGGTCATCTGTAGTTAAATGCAAGATATGACGATGCGTCCCAGGATCAAATTAATTCCATCGTGGCTTCGCCTCATCAGCAAAATTACGCTGCAACTTGTATTTTTCTTTGCACTTATATTGAGAGCGCAGCCAGCGCTCGCCTATTGTCAGGCGACGAGTTGTTCTTCCGACCCGGAATGTCGTCGTAATCGCGAGACAGGCTGCACGACCAGTGGAATACCGTTGTCTTGGCGACGGGGTTGCATAGGGTTTGCGGTGGGAGGGCAAGGCTCGCCCAAAACGGGTATCTCCAGCGATGTGCTAGCGACCGTAACTCAGGATGCCATCGAAATCTGGGGTGGCGTGAGCTGTGGTGATGAATCTATTTCTCTCAGCCTCAAATATTCGGGACCGGTCAGTTGTGAGCAAGCCGGGTATCAACCGGCAGCAGGAAACGCGAACATTATTTCCTTTGTCGATGAAGGCTGGGCTTATACGTCGAACCAGGACGACGGCGCGAGCTCAAGCGATAACCTAGGACACACCGAATTAACTTATGACCTTGCGACGGGCGAATTAGTCGATACTGATATCGAGCTAAATAGTGAAGATGCTGTTTTTTCCACTGAGCCAAATGAGACGGAATACGATTTACTTACTGTAGTTTTACACGAGATGGGCCATGCTCTTGGCCTTGATCATAGTCAAGTATCTGGTTCAGTCATGCAGGCCCGCAGCGGTCCGGGTGAGTTGCGTCATCAGTTGCATCCCGATGATCGAGCCGGTGTCTGTGCTCTTTACGGGGGCTTCCGCGAGGAAGGCTCGTGTGTGCCGGATGGGGGGCTAGCCAATGATTGTGCGGGGCAAGAAATCCTGCTTCCTGGCGATGTTTCTGGGAAAACGGAAGTCGCAGGTTGTTCTTTTGGCTTAGGCCCAGTTCGTCATAACGGGGCCGTACTGGTTTCGCTTCTTTTTTTACTTTGTCTTGCGGTTTGGAACCGCTTCTGTCTGGGCAAGGAACAGGACTCTTTCGACGTGGAGAAATGATAATTCGTCTCAATGACGAGGTGAGTTCATCCGGCAGGGTCAGTCGGCACACTTTCGATAAGGAGACAATTTTTCCTCGATGAGCGCAGGTCTTGAAGGATTCTGCAAGAGAGAGCCCTTTCATGACGAGCCTATCCGTCCAGAAAGGCTATAGTCCCCAGCTAGTAGGGAAGATATGAGATACCGACGCTACGGTTGTGGACAGCTAGTATTGAGCTTGACTTGCGCTCTGTTCATAGCCTGTTCGACGTTCATAGCCTGTTCGACGAACGATGACGGCGATCGGGTCGTGGGCTCCGCAGGCTTGCAGTTGAAGAGCGATATTCCCGCTGGCACGGACACCGCTCGCTTGCGATTTGAAATCCAGCCCGTTGATTGCGAAAGCGGGGTACCGACCGGCGATTCGGTGGTTGTCGAGCGAGGCCTCGAAGATTCTCCGATGTCGACGGGCAGTGGCGTTCTTGAAGGTATGCCCCTCGAAGCCGACTCAGCTCATCTTTTTGCTGAATACTTCGAGGCGCTGTCGCCCGGCTGTTACGATGTATCAACGACGCCTCTCAACGCTGCAGGTGAAATATCGGTAGATTGTGCACCTGCTTTGAACAATGCTGTTCGCGTCAAAGAAGGAAGTACCACCGAGGTATTCCTCTCTCATCAGTGTTCTGGCGAGGGAACTAGTGATGTGGATGCGACTTTAAGTCTGAATCACGCGCCAGAGTTGGAGCTGTATTTTTCGGAGTCGAAGTTCGGCGTGTGCGGTGAGGCGCGAGAAATTTGTGCGGCGGCCTCCGACCCTGACTTTGATTCTCTGGAGTTTGAATGGGGTCTTGCTGCAAGCAGTCCTGTTGCGACGGGGCCGACGATTGTGAGTCGAGAGACAAACCCCGTTTCTGGTCTTGTGACTGAGTGCGTTGAGTATATTCCAACCGAAGAAGGTCGGTATGATGTCTCTGTAAGAGTCTACGACTTATTGAAAGAAGGAGGCATCGACAAGCGTGTTGAGGTGCTTCGTGATGAGCGCGGTGATGGCAGTGAGTCTCATACAGGGTCTGACTTTTTCTTCTACGCGGCTGATTGTGCTGACGCAGACGACAGTGAGGACTCCACGGGCGACCGTGGCGGCTCAGCTAGTGGCGAACCAGGTAGTGGCGACCCAGCTAGTGGC
>JAKVCH010000211.1 GCA_022447485.1 Polyangiaceae bacterium
CGTCTATGAAATTATGCCGATCACCACCGACGAGGGCTGGGATATGGCAGAGAAAGTCGCCGAGGAAGAAGGGCTCTACGTCGGTCACTCTTCCGGTGCGAATATTGCCGCTGCAATCAAATTGGCAGAACGCGCTCAAAAAGAAAATGGTGGAGGTTGTGTAGTGACCATCGCCTGCGACCGCGGAGACCGTTACTTCCGACCAATGAAATGGGAAAAGAAATACCAATGGTAAATCAAAGTCCTTGGACGAAAGGTAATATCCGCCTTTCGCGATCTATTTTGGCCATCGTCGAAGACGCTGGCCGACGCGCTTATCAAAGAGACGAAGAAGCATGTGGCTATCTTGCTGGCCCTCTGAGCGACGACACTCTCGTTGATGAAGCGGTTGAAATGGAAAACTTAGCCAATAAGTACCATCAAATTGATCCTGAAGGTCACCCTCGCACGGGCCATGATTACTTCAAAATCAACGGACTCAAATTTGAAAAGACAATTACCGCCGCCCGCGATGCAAAACGCGCGGTGAAGGTCTTCTTCCACTCCCATCTCGATTGCGGCTCTTACTTTTCCGAAGAAGACGCCGCGAGCATGACCATGGGCGGTCAAAGTGGGCCCATCTACGAACTTGCCTATCTGGTGACAGCAGTCGACAAGGGCGAGGTGACAGACCATCGACTCTTCATCTGGGAAGAAAGCAGTCGCAGCTTTATCGAATCGCCTCTTGTGATCGTCGACTAATTCACCAATACGGGAAAAGAGTAGTCTTGGTGCGGCGAAGGCGCCGAACGAAAAGATTTGCTAGACGCTGCAAGAAGACGCACGGATACTGTGGCTTATGCATCTTGGGGTACAAGCGCAGAGGAACGGAGTCTGGACCGGCGAGCCTCGTCCCCTTGCGCTGCGATCTCTGGCTTGTCTCCGCTCTCTGATCCGTCTGATTGCATTCATGGCAGTCAGCCTCGTTTGCTTTGCCGCGGGGTTCCCCAGCTCGACCATCGTAGCTGAAGCAAAGGCAGAAGATACCCAGCCTCGACTGATTCCAGGTAAGCGAGCCGAGTCTTTGGGCCCCTTGGGCGCAGAAGCTGCCCTCATCAAGAATCATTGGGAAAGCAAAGGCGAACTGACCTACCTGCCGCCTTTCCTGCTGCAGCGGGGAGAGAAAAAAGCCCTGCGTTTACCGAGCAAATTCCTGGAAGAAGGACCTGGTCAATGCGTCTCGGTCGTTTTGATCAGCAGCTCAAATAATTCGTTTCAACTTCACTTTCCCCAGCACCCTCAAGCTCCGCTCCGTCGCGCTTGGCCCCGAACAAGTAGTGTTGGCCTCGCTGAAATCACGCGCTGTGATGCCCGACGCAGTCTTCTCCGAGACCTGCACGTCACGATGCTCTCGCCCCGAGGCGTATTTCAAGTTGTCGCGCTGCTCAGTCCCCAGCCCCCGACGAAAGCTCGGGCGCTCCTGGAGACACGTCGCCGGGGAGCAAGCGCACCCTCGCCGCCGCTCGGACCGGCTCCCTCTCTGCCTCCGCTCATAGAGAGAATTCATCGGCAAGAGAAGAAGTTTCTCGAACGTCAAGCCCACCATGTTCAGCTCCAAGAGTTGACGACCAACGAAGAGGGTGAGTCGGAAGCAATCGTTGAGCTGGAAGCAGGTTGCCATGAGTTCATTATTTTAGCCGACGAAACGAATATCGCGCTGGACCTGGATGCCGCGCTCTATTTGCTGCCGAGCCGACGTCGGGTTCTTCTCAACGATAGTCGGGGCCGCAGCACCAGACTCAATTATTGCGTCGGCAGCCCGACTCGGACAATTCTTAGAACTCGAGGCGCCCAAAACGCCAGACGCCTCGTTTTGCTGCTTGGAACTTGGAATATCCCGGCCCAGCTGCCTTTGAATTGGGGCACAGAGGCCCGCGCTCGTCTGGCTCACGCTTTGGGCGCCACTCCGGCAATGCAGGTGACGCCCATTCCAATTGACGCAACTCTCGGGGTTCGCGGTCGCACAATCTACTCGATCCCGACAGATCCTGGACGCTGCTACGTGGCTGCTGTGATTCTGCTCCAAGGAGAAGCCAGCAACCTGGCGCTAAAAACTCGCCGCGGCCTTGAGCAAAAAGAAGCGACAGCTCCTCCGAAGCAGCTCGGCACATCCGTCCAATTTTGCGGGCAACAGAGCTACAGCGAAATTGAAGTCACGGCCCAGGGCAGCGGACTTCAGTGGCTGGCAGCTATCTGGCCCATTGAACGCCCCTCACTTTGGGCTCAGGGGGACTGAATCAGCAGATGATGTACCGCATAACTTTTCTCTTTCTCGCTCTCTTGCTTTCATTCGCTTGCACGCCCGCACCTCCAGCTTCGCAAGTTGCTCCACCAGCTCTTCGAGTCGAAAACCCCCAAAAAATTGGCCTCGGACTTCTCCAATCCATCGCCCGTCGCGGGCAGATGAACGGGGCCGGTGAGCTGATCGTTTTAAACGCAGCAGCTCTGGGGTCAGGAGAATCCATTGATGCACTCCTTGGCATTCCCGATCAAAGTTGCGCCCTTCTCTACGCCCGGGCATCGGAAGAAGTCGAAGACCTGGACCTTCTCGTATTCGCTGATGACGGCAGCATCTTGGCTACAGATGAAGCTCCAGACGAGACCCCTACCCTTGTCTATTGTCCGCGAGAAGAGCGTCGTATTTTTATTGCAGCCCGGGTGATTCGCGGTGATGGCTTGGTGGCGCTCGGAGCACAACCTTTCGCGCCGAAGGACAAGAGAGCGCTGCAAAAGAAG
Source organism: Polyangiaceae bacterium (assembly GCA_022447485.1). Classification (GTDB taxonomy): domain Bacteria; phylum Myxococcota_A; class Polyangia; order Polyangiales; family Polyangiaceae; genus NIC37A-2. Next base: position 2,776 of record JAKVCH010000211.1, read on the forward strand.
TTAGGGGCCCGTGACGCCCATGGCGCTCATCGAGACGAAGAAGAGCCCTGGCCCGGCTTCAGCCAGGCGTTAAGCCGGCGTCAGAGACTTTTGGGTGGTCATTGGAAGTCTCAAAGAAATGTTATTTTGCCCTTAGATGCCCGTCTACCCACGAAGGTATCCGCCGTGGTGCCCGCGGAGCGGTGCCTCGATATGCTCACCCTACCGAGTGCCGATGTCGGTGCCCTTGAGCTTGTTGCCCGAGATAGGCAGGGACGAAGATTTGCCGAAAGCAAACACTTCGGCGCCGAAAGAGCTATGGTCATCTGCGCCGCAAAAGAAGAAGAGCTGATTACCATCGAGATTCGACCGCATCTGGGTCGAGGCCTCGCGCTGCTCAGCTTAAATCAGACAAGAGAAGAAGAAGACAGGCAAACGCTGAGCAAAAATACAACGGTCAATTGGCTTGCCACAGGGCAAAGCTCTCCCCAAGCACCTTTGACCAAGCGGCTCTCGCTCGAAGCTGGCATAGTCTCAAGTATTGAACTCAAGCATCGTGGCTGCGGCTTTTTGAAGCTAAGGCCTTCCTCCAAGCTAGAAGGCTGGAGCCTCAGAATCTGGAGCGACACTGGCCAGCTGATTCGCCGCGTCGAAAGTATCGAAGAGCAGGAAATCTTCGTCTGTCAGAAGAAACCAAGCCGAGTTGACATTTATGCCCTCACGCGAGCGGGAGTCATGAGCTATGAATTCAAAAAGGTGCCGCTGAATAAAAATCTCAGCAAGGCCCTCCTGAAGGCACCTGATGCCGCAGCAGAAATCGCTAGCATTTTTCCATCATCGAAAAGCTGGCAAAAAAAACTACAAAGCAGCACCGTGAGTCTCTCCTTGCTCTCCCTCGACGCGCAGCATATTTCCCGTACCTCGGTCTCAGTGCCCGCTCAGACCTGCTTAAGAGAAATCTGGGCAATCTCAGCAGCGCCTGCTCAAGCGAAGCAAAGCCCGAGCTCAGGCATTCAGCTAAGAGCTATCGACTCAGCAACAGGATATGTTGCGGCGAGTGCTCGGGGCCAGAATTCACTGGAATGGCGCAGCTGTTCTAAGGACGCTACGACTGAGCTCGTGTTAGAGGCATTTCTCGACCAAGGCGCAGCCTCTATTTTGAGATACAGAATTCTCGAAGATATCGGCGAATAGGGGCGTTTTTAGCTGCGCAGGCGGAGACTCTTAACATCTCGCTCCGAATTGCCTATCCGATAGGGCCGTGCTCGTACCCGATAAAAAACTATCTTGGTTGAACCTCGTCTTTGCCCTCAAAGGTAGCGCGCTCGCTCGTATTCGCTATCGGCTCTTAGCTGTCCTGCTTCTCTCTTTCGTCCTCACTGGGATCCAATATTATCATATCTGGGATCCTGTGATTCCCCTCTCGTCCTTATCACTCGTCGGATTGGTGTTGGGTATTTTCTTAGGTTTTCGTAACAATACAAGCTACGACCGCTTCTGGGAGGGAAGGAAACTCTGGGGCAGTTTGGTCAACACGAGCCGGAGCATCACCCGAGAAATACTCTTTTTCCTGCCGGACGAAGGAGCGACTGGTGCGTCGCCCCGCCAAAGAGAAATGGTGCATCTAATCATCGCTTATGTGCACTCCCTCAGGTTGCACCTTCGAGGCCAGCTTACTCCGGATGCCTTGGCGGATTGGCTCACTCAAGAGCAACAAGATAAACTGCAGAATCAATCGAACGCGCCGAATGCACTTCTGCTCGACTTGGCCCGACGAATTAATCTTGCTTACAACGAAGGCCTGATGGGTGAAAACCGCCTCATTGCCTTAGAAGAGAGAATGGTCGACCTGAGTAATATTCAGGGCGGCTGCGAGCGCATCCGGAACACGCCAATCCCTATTTCTTATAGTATTCTCATCCACCGAATCGTGGCGCTTTACGTCTTTGCGCTTCCCCTCAGCCTGGTCCCGACTCTTCAATTCGCTACCCCCCTCGCCGTGTTAGTCGTCGCTTATACCATTTTGGGTCTCGACGCTCTCGGAGAAGAATTAGAAGATCCTTTCGGAGAAGAGCCGAACGATCTCCCCTTACTTTCTCTCTCCACCATGATTGAGTGCAACCTGCGAGACGCTCTGGGCGAAGAGCGACCTCAGGCCTCTCAGCCAGTCAATGGAATCTTGAACTAAGAGTTCAGAGCGTGCCCTGAGCCGGAACTGCTTCCCCAAGGCCAGTCAAAATCGTGGCGTTGTCGACAGAAAAGCAGCTCGGTCCTAGGGCCTAGAGGTGATTTGACTCTCCTCGAAAGAGGGCGTGAACTAACTTGCCAGGGCGCAAAAATGGGGTTCTAACCTCAAGATGAGTCAGATACATTTTATTGGTGGCGAAAAGGGCGGTGTGGGCAAGTCAGTCGTCGCTCGGGTTCTCGCTCAATACATGATTGACCACAACCTGGCCTTCGCCGCCATCGATGCCGACGAATCCCACGGCGCCCTAATGCGTTATTATGGGGACTACACGCAGCATATTTCCCTGAAGAACTTCGCTAGCGCCGATACGATTATGGATCGCGCCCTTGGGGGAAATCGGCGCGTCATTGTCGACTTGCCGGCCCAAAGTACCCAAAGCCTCGCCAACTGGATGGAGGAAGGCGATGTCCTGGGTCTCTCGCAAGAGACGGGTATAGAACTCTACTTTTGGCATGTCTCTGATGGTGGTTTTGATTCAGTGAATGAACTCGAGCGTATCACCTCGACATTTGGAGATTCATTAAAATATATTGTGGTCAGAAACCACGGCCGCTCTCCTGACTTCTCCCAGCTTGATGAAGGAAACGCGCTTGCCCAGTGCGTCTCCCTCGGTGGCACGGTAATCGACTTACCCGCGCTCGACCCAGCGACGATGTACCGCATTGATCGCTTTGGCTCGAGCTTCTGGGCGGCCTGTCACACAACAGAATCGCCGCTAGCTTTAAGCGTGATGGAGAAGCGCCGCTGCTCGCGCTGGCTCAAAAACGCCTATCTGCCTCTCCAGAACATGCCAGCACTACGCCCGCAGCTCAGCTCAGTTCAGAGCAGCCAGAGCAGCCAGAGCAGCCAGAGCAGCCAGAGCAGCCAGAGCAGCCAGAGCAGCCAGAGCAGCCAGAG
>JAKVCH010000212.1 GCA_022447485.1 Polyangiaceae bacterium
GGATGAGATCTCCCTTTTTTACATCTAAAGCCAGAGGTAAATAACTTACCCAGGCGCGCCGCTGATCGCAGGTCTTATCGTGACCACTCAACAAAAAGCGATCGCCAACCTTGAGGTCGATTCGCCCCTCGGGAAACTGACCAACACGAATCTTTGGACCTTGTAGATCGGCTAATACCGAAACTGCGCGACCCGCACGCTCAGCAGCAGAGCGAACTCTTTTTGCCATTTCTGAATGAAAGTCATGGCTGCCATGACTAAAGTTCAGTCGAGCACAACTCATCCCCTTCTCGACCAGCATCTCGACTCCGCCAGGACCACTTGTTGACGGCCCCACAGTGCACACGATTTTTGTCCCCCTCATAAGCTATTGCTACAGCGACGCTTTGATTCGAGCAACCCGAATCTTAGAGGATGGAAGGAAGCGCCTCTCACTCTTCAAGCAGCAGCGTCTCTTTTCTCTGTCCTTACCAATTCAGAACTCATTGCCACGTCCTGAGCATCCTGGAGGTCGGGCTGTCTCGAGCGAAGTCGGGCCGGATCATCATTTCGGTAGAAATAGGCAAAAAGCACAAAGGCCGTCCATAAAGCTGCCAGATGGTAGAGCATCATCGGCCCTCCCCAATGATGAAAGATTCGACCAGCAATCGGTGGGCCCACCAACATGCCCATCGCATAAAAACCATTATAGAGAGCGTTGCCTCGGCTTAATTCACCAGCACGTAATATCGTACCCTGTAGGGCCAGGCTCAGTGGTGAAATACTCGCCAGCGTGGCGCCCGCCACAAATACCGCGACGCACATTGCCACATAATCATTCAATACGATGAACCCTAGGATCGTCAGTATCCCAACTACTCCTAAGCCCCTCATCAAACGCAAGGGGCCTACACGATCGCCTAGCCTACCGAGGGGGGTGACGCAAAGAAGCATGCCCGCCGCAAAAAATGCAGGAATAATAATCGTCTGATCTCGGGTAATCTCTTTGCTCGCCATCAAGTAGAGCGGCAGAAATAAGACAACCGATGACTGAAAATATCCGTAAGCAAAATTTCCGAAGCAGGATGTTTTAATTCGTCGAAGAACGACAGAGCGGCTACGTATTTGACTTGCTGGCACATCGCTCAGTTCGCTCCCTTCGCCCGAAGGAGTCAATTGCTGATCAGACTCACCGCCAAGCAAAACGAAAAGGGCAAGGGCTGTCGCCAAGGAAATCAGGCCAGCCGTAAAAAAAGCCGCATCCATAGAATGAAAAGCCACAACAATCCGCGACAAAAGCGGTCCGCACATATATCCAAGCGCGATAGCAGCAGCATAGAGACTGGTCACTTGCGCTTTCCGACTCCCTTGGGAACGAGCCAAGATCACCGTCTCGCAGCCGACCCAGATACCTGCTGAAGCCGCGCCGTCAAAGACCCGTAGAAGACTGGCCCACCAGATGGAGTGGGTTGAAAAGGGGAAGGCAATCACCGCCGCCCCGTAGATCAGAAGAGAGCAACAAAGCACCGCCTTTGCGGAAAAACGACGAATCAACGCCCCAACCGGGAGCGCAAAGAGGGCCACACCCAAGGCGAAAAAACCGGCTAGGGTACCGATATCTTCTTCGCTAAACCCGTGCCGATGTAGGTGCAGCGCCAGAACCGAGAGAGCTAGCCCACCGGCAGAGCCCACACTCAGCGTTGCGCCGTAAACGACCCAGATATTTTTGTCTAACGCCTTGAGCTGCTGCATGACCGGGAAGCTTGTAAGCTCCCCGGCACAGGATGCCAAGCCCCGCTCGAGGCATGTTTCCAGGTTTCAGCAACAGAGAAAAATTCTCAAAGCAATTTTTCGATGGGTTCTCGCAAGGCTTCCGGTTTAGTCGCAGGGGCAAATCGAGTCACTGTCTCGCCCCCTGGCGCGACAAGAAACTTCGTGAAATTCCACTTAATCTTCTTCGTTCCGGCTAACCCTGGAGCCGCTTCTTTCAACTTTTCAAAAAGCGGATGGGTCTGACTGCCATTCACATCGACCTTCGAAAACATCTGAAACGTAACGCCATAATTCTTTTGGCAGAATGTTACGATTTCGCCTTCGCTTCCAGGCTCTTGCTTGCCGAATTGATTGCAAGGGAATCCTAAAATAACCAAGCCGCGGTCGCCATATTCTTTCTGCAGGGCCTCGAGCCCCTCATATTGAGGCGTGAACCCACAGGCACTTGCCGTATTCACAATCAACAAGGGCTTATCTTTAAATTCTTCGAGGTTGATTTCTCTACTATCGATGGTCTTGAGTGAAATATCATAAATAGAGTCTGACATGGGTCTAGGGTGACCGAATCAGAACGGAGATTCAAGTAATTCTCTACTGAATCGGAGCGATCAAATAAGACGCCCGCGTCGCTAAACGTGACCAATGACTACGGGCCTCTACTTCTGTACTCGTCATCAGATGGGAATGCGCAAAGTCGCTCAAAAGCATCTCTTCGACCTGCTGAGCAAAATCTGCATCAACCACAATCGCAGTGACCTCGAAGTTCAAGCGAAATGAACGATTGTCGAAATTCGCCGTCCCCACGCCGGCAGTCTGATCGTCCAGAAGAAATACCTTTTCATGCAAAAAACCAGGCAGATAACGGTAGAACTTCACACCTGAGGCCATCAATTCTTCAATGTACTGAAAAGCCGAGTAGTACACGAGAGGACTGTCTGCGCGATCGGGGATCACAATGCGCACGTCAACGCCACTTAAAGCCGCCAGGTGAAGTGTGTGCAAAACCGCCTGATCGGGGACAAAATAGGGCGAAGTGATCCAGATACGACGGCGCGCCGACTGGATCGCTTGCTGATACATCAAGCTAGCCGTCTCCAAGCGGTCGGCTGGACCTGTCGGCAAGATGAGAACGTTTGCATCACCAGGAGCCTCCTTGGCCGGCAGAGCTGGGGTCCAATCTTTGGCCTGCAGTTTTTGATCAGTCGCCCACAGCCAATCTTCGGCAAACGATACCAATAAGCTCGTGACGGCCGGTCCTGTCAGCTTCATGTGAGTATCGCGCCAGGCGCCAAACTTAGGATCCAATCCGAGATATTCATCTCCAACATTATGCCCCCCCAGCCAGGCTTCTTGACGATCAACAACAACAATCTTTCGATGGTTACGAAAGTTAAGCTGGAAGCGATTACGTGGGCCCCGGGTCGAATGAAACGACGTCAAAAACACACCCGCCTCGCGAAGCTGCTCGAGGTAAAGGTTTGGCAAGCCTGCACTACCTATTTCATCGAAGATGAAGTGTACGCGAACGCCTCGCTCTGCGGCTTGAATCAAGGCCTTTTGCAGTCGGCGGCCCAGGCCATCGTCTCGGACGATATAGAACTGCACATGTACGGAATCTTTCGCCCCCTGAATCCCCCCCAGGATACTTTCGAAGGTGGCTACGCCATCCACAAGTAAAGAAACCGAATTACCCCGAAAAAAAGGCAGTTCGGCTAAATTCTCGAGCAGCCGCCAGCGGGGCTGGTTCCTCTCCAGATCTTCAGTTCTCCACGATAAGAGATGCTGCCGGAGCTCTTCGATTTGGGTATCGTGACTCTCTCCGATCGCGCGTCTTTTCTTCACATATCCATGAAAGTGGCTACGCCCGAATATCCAGTAGGCAGGTAGCGCCACGTAAGGGATTGTTAGCAAACAGATGATCCAGGCAACTGTTCCTTGAGAGGTGCGGGTATTCATCAGGGCATTGAGCGCACTCAATGCCCCAAGAATATGAATGACAATAAGAAAAACGGTGAGAAGCGACATTCTAGAATGCCACTAATCACCGTATTCTGGGACGTCAATAGAGGATTATTCTTCGTCACCGTGATCATGCTCATCATGATCTTCATCGCCATGGTCGTCATGGTCTTCATCGCCATGGTCGTCGTGATCTTCATCACCATGATCGTCGTGGTCATGGTCGTCATGGCCATGATCATGCTCCACGCCATCAACCGGGCATTCACCTTCGCCCTGATAATGTCCCTGGGTCTTCAACTGAGCTTGGACGTAGGTAAACATATTATCGAGGGGCGTAATTGGCGACCCACCGAGATTGTAGACATCAGGATCTAGGAGATCGCTCGGCGCAATCTTCTTTAACTCCTCAACATCGACTTTTCCATCTAGGTTGAGGTCAGCATCCGCTAGCCACTGAGCGAGGCGGATGACTCCACCTTCGCTACCTGCGGGGAAGCCGTTGAAGAAGATATGGTCGCCATGAATGGTCAGAGTTGTAGAGCTCGCCTGTCCTGCCGTGACGACTACCCCGGGAAGTCCATCAACTTCGCAGGGCCCGAAGTTCGTATCTGCCTGTGCACCAATTGAGAAAGAAACCTCAGCGGCAGCATAACAGGAGTCACCTCGATCATTGACGCTGACTTCAACGGAACCTTCAGGAATCTCGGCCAGGGCTGTCGGAGGACAAGACACACCTTCCTCTTGATTAATATGACCTTCAATCTTGTAGGTCCACTCATTTTCGGTCACTTCTTCGAAGTCTGCATCCGCGACATTCTCGCCCTGCTGCATACCCTCGTGAGTCGTTGCGTAGGAGAAGTCCCAGCGACCTTCGTCCAAGTCAAGAAGACTCCAAAGCATTGTCCCTTGTTGCGGTACCTGCTTCAGGTCCACCAGGTAAACATCTTCCGCCTCCACGTCAGCACCATCTAACTGGATATCGATTTTGCCGATTGCGACCAAGTACTTGTCGAATTCGACATTCCAGCCGTCGCGAATGTTCTCAGTCTCGGAACCAGCCTGAATTCCGTCAGTGATCACGTCTTCTGCTTCGACCAGGACATCCAGATCGCCACCTTCAGAAGAACAAGCGGTAATTCCAGCGAGAGCAGCACAGCTACCCCAAAAATAGGCTAATTTTTTCATCATAACTCCTTTGTCTCCCTCCTTAATGCAACATTTGTGCATCTGCAAGTGAAATCGAAGAAGCTCGGAGAGACCAACTAGGAGACCTTGGGATACTGTTCTGGAAGCGGAGAAGAGCTGAAATTATTGAAGAAATTCGACTTTAGGGTGACGAGTGATCGACCCATCAAGGCTTGGAAAGGGTGTCGCAGATAAAGTAGCGCGAGGAATAACCTGGCGTGATGTCATTATAACTTCGTACTATCGAGCTTCCTTGATCAAAGCGATAGCCCATAGACTGATCAACTCGATTATCTCCATTTGGCTCGCCAATCGTTGTCTTATCGCTCACCCAGAAAGCACCATCATCACTGGCCCGCCAATCGCAGCCGGCCACACCACTTTGAAGCGCTAAGTTCGTGCACCGGGCACCATTCGTGATCGGATAAATGCCGAGAAGGTAGAGATAATTCCAGACGCCGGAGCTACCGATTGTGGCGTCAACAGCCACAGCGTAGGCCGACGCTAAGTGGGACTCTGTACGAGGAATGAATAGCGACATCCCCCTCTGAGCGCAGTATGCCTCGATTTCCGGCGCCCGCCAGCTCTGCCCCGAGCCGAGATCGACCTTGAGGAAGGTATAGCCACCGCCATCAGTGCTCATGTCGCAATACACATTACTGACGAAAGAAGCACCTGAGGGCACGACAGAGTAGACTCCTGATATGGCTGCAGGGTCACGGCCAAGAATCTCGAGACAGTCTTCGCCATCAGGAACGATGCACTCCAAAACGCCACTTTGATCAATGCACCTCTCCCCGACTCCCGTGCAAGAATCGACTGCGCATGCTGGAGTACAAATAGTATCGCCGTCGTTATCTTGATAGCCTGGCGCACATTCATCGCAACGCTCCCCCGCATAACCAACTCCACATTGGCAAACGGGAGCTCCAGACGAATCATCACAACTCGTGGCATTCGTGCCGCAGTAACTATCGTTCAGTCCACAGCCGGGCAAGCG
>JAKVCH010000213.1 GCA_022447485.1 Polyangiaceae bacterium
TTCTTCGAGACTCTGGGCGAGACGTTCTTTTTCCGTGCCGCGTTCTTGGAGCTGTGAGTGGAGTTGGTCGAGGTTCACTCCCATCTGTTCGAGTTCATTCTTGGCGCGCAGGACTTTTTTCTCCATCGCTGCAAGCTGTGCGGCGGTTTTTTGGTGTGCCTCGCTTTCCTCTTCGTATTTATCGTTCAGCTTTCCATATTTATCGAGCTGGGCTTGCCACTCCTTTTCCGAATAGCCGCAAGCGTTTGTCAGGAAAACTAAGACTAGCCCGCAGGCGATGAGAATTGGATGTTTCATGGTGATTCGTCTCCGAGCCGGGGTCCATAGCATTCTTCCGCTCTGACTTGAATGAAAGCTCTGCTTTTCAAGAGGATTCTCCGATTGCTCTTCCTCAGCGGGAGCCCTTGAGTCGGAGCAAAGGAACTCCCTGGAATTTTGAGCCGACCTTGGCTACTTTTCCCGCGCACCATGGCGAAGATATTATTAGTCGAAGACGAAAGCGATATTCGCGAGGTCGTCTGTTTTAATTTGCGGGCTGCTGGTCATGATGTGTTCGAAGCGCCGAGTGGCGATGCTGGAGTACAGCTGGCGAAGACTCATCAGCCAGACGTGATCTTATTGGATATTATGCTGCCAGATCGCAGCGGACTCGATGTCTGCCGAGTCTTGAAATCAGACGCGACGACGAAGAACTCTGCGGTCATTATGTTGACGGCGAAGTCCGAGGAAATCGACCGCGTGGTTGGTTTTGAAATTGGGGCTGATGATTATGTGACGAAGCCTTTCAGCGTGCGAGAGCTGACCTTGAGGGTGAATGCGATGTTGAGGCGGAGTCAGGCGCCGGTCCCGGTCGCCGCTCTGATTGAGTTCGGGGTTTTGCGCATTGACGAAGAGGCTCATCGTGTTTGGGTCGAGGGCAATGAGTTGGAGCTGACAGCTTTAGAGTTCAAGCTACTCACGACCCTTTATCAACGTCGTGATCGAGTACAGAGCCGCTCTGTTTTGCTCGACGAGGTTTGGGGTATTCAAGCGGATGTCACCACGCGCACTGTGGATACCCACGTGAAGCGCTTACGAGAGAAGCTACAGGCGGCTCGCGCCTACATCGAGACGGTTCGTGGTGTTGGGTATCGCTTTTTGGGCCACCCGAATGGCGCATCAGAATGAGAGTTGGTCTTAAGGCCAAGTTTTTCCTTTTTTCTTTGAGCTTGATTGGTCTCGCTCTGCTTGTGGCCTATTTTTATGCCCGGGTGGAGCTTTCGAAAGAGGCGCGGGAGCAGATTCTGGCCGACCTAGTGGTGCGTACCCATCTCGTCGCGAACCGAGTCGAGGGAAGCGATATGGCGCGTCAACCTCAGCCCAGATGGGATTCTCTCGCAGACGAATTAGGCTTGATAGCCGGTTGTCGCGTTACTTTTGTTGCGCCAGATGGTCATGTTCTGGGTGACTCAATGGTGGCTCCTGGCTCATTGTCTGAATTGGAGAATCATCGCAATCGACCCGAAGTGGAGCAAGCATTCGGAGGTAAAGTCGGTCGTACCACGCGCGAGTCAAGCACAACCGGACAGAAGATGCTTTATGTGGCCCGGGCTGTGAATGTGCCCGGAACCCAGCGAATGGTCGTGCGCTTGGCGATTCCCATTACATCTGTCGACCGCACTCTAGCAACCCTTGGGCGTTCTTTGGTTGTTTCTGGAATCGTGGCGCTGTGCATTTCCTTGGGTTTTGCCTTCATCGCCTTGCAGTGGGCGTGGCGCGATGTGCGTGTCCTCACTCGTGTAGCTGCGCAAATGGAGGAGGGTGACCTATCAGCACGAGTTCATTTGACGAGCCCCGGAGAAGTTACTGAGCTAGGTCATGTGTTGAACCGCTTGGCGCGGAACCTCAGTGGAGCAATGGCCAGTCTGCGAGGGGAGCGCGACCTGATGTCTGGAGTGCTCTCTAGCATGGAAGAAGGTGCTCTCTTTCTCGACGAGAATCGGCGTGTCGTATTTGTGAATTCTGCGCTGCGCACCATGCTTCTGCTGGACGGTCCTCAGGTCGGGAAAAGTCTCGTTCAAGTATTTCGTCATGCCGAGCTCAGCGAAATGCTTGACATGATGTACGAAGATGAAGAGTCGGAAGATGAATTTGAACAGGACCATCCTCAAGAGTCGCTTCAGAGTCGGGTGCAGGGCGAAATTCAAATTACGGGGCTCAAGCCCCGTCGCTTGATGGTGCGCGCTCAACGTCTTGAAGGTGATCAAAAGGGTACGGTTGTGATTTTTCTCGATGTCACAGAAACCCGACGATTGGAGAACCTTCGGCGAGAGTTCGTTGCCAATGTCAGCCACGAATTACGTACCCCTGTGACCTCCATTCGCTCAGCAGCTGAAACTCTGACCATTGCCCTCGACGCAAACCCTGAAATGGTGCCTCGATTTGTCGATATTATCGACCGCAACGCTGCCCGTCTGCAGACTTTGGTCGAAGACGTGCTCGATCTAAGTCGGATCGAGTCTCGGCAATTTCGAATGACCCTTCGCGGAGTCAATTTACGAGGACGTTTTGACCATGCTTTGCGTCTGATTGAGGAGCGAGCCCAAAAGCGTGAGGTCCAAATCGAGGTTGAGCTTCTCGACGAAGACATCGAGGCGAGAGCCGACGCTCGAGGCCTCGACCATGTTGTGACGAATCTTATCGATAATGCTGTTAAATATGCGGGTGTCGGGGCGACGGTCATTGTCCGTGCTTTTCAGCAGGAACAACAGGTGGTGATCGAGATTGCTGATAACGGTGCCGGTATCGATTCCAAACACTTACCCCGTCTCTTTGAAAGATTCTATCGGGTCGATGCTGGGCGTTCCCGTGACCTAGGTGGAACGGGATTAGGTTTAGCTATTGTGAAACATTTGGTGGAATCGATGGCGGGCACGATTCAGGTGGAAAGTGAAGTAGGCGTAGGAACAACTTTTCGCATCACCCTGCCAGCGCCGATGCGCGATGCCGACGCTTGAGGGAAGATTTTATGCATTTGATGGAAGCGACGTTCTCAGGCACCAAGTTTTGAATCAATCGATTGACTTGCTGTTACGCCGAGATTGACCATCATGTCGCCAATTATGGCCGACCTAAAAGCATTGCCACCTCTTGAACAATCCACCGCCTTTGCGGCGCTGCAGACTCATTTCGAGAGCATCGAGAGTCTCCATTTGCGGGAACTCTTTGCCCAAGACTCTGAACGTGCCTCTAAGTTTTCTGCGGAGGCAGCTGGCATCTACTTGGATTATTCAAAGAATCGTATCAATGAGACGACCCGACAGCTTTTACTGAAACTCGCCGAAGAGCGCGGTGTTCGTGAGGCAATCGACGCCATGTTTAGCGGTGCGCAGCTCAACCTGACGGAAGGACGGGCCGTTTTACACACTGCATTGAGGGCGAATTCCGACGAAACGATTCTCGTCGACGGAAAAAATGTCGTGGATGATGTCCATGAGGTTTTGCGGCGCATGGGTGACTTCACCGATCGCGTGCGTTCAGGAGAGCATCGAGGTTTTTCTGGCAAAAAGATCACGACAGTCGTCAATATTGGCATCGGGGGTTCCGACTTAGGGCCACTCATGGCCTATGAAGCTCTGAAGAGTCGCTCTGACCGAGATATCCAGTTGCGCTTCGTTTCGAATGTCGATGGCACTGACTTTGCGGAGGCAACGAGAGATATCGATATTGAGAGCACGCTCTTTGTGATTTGCTCCAAAACTTTCACTACCCTAGAAACGCTTGCGAATGCCCGCTTGGCCCGTGCCTTGGTCCTAGCGAAGTTCGGCGAAGAAAAATCCATTGCCGCACACTTTGTTGCTGTGTCGACCAACCAGGAGCAGGTCGAAGAGTTTGGGATTGACCCTGCCAATATGTTTGGCTTTTGGGATTGGGTCGGAGGTCGTTATTCTTACGACTCGGCAATTGGCTTGTCGTTGATGATCGCCATTGGTCGCGACGGTTTCTCCGAAATGCTCCAAGGCTTTCGCTCGATGGATCAGCATTTTCGCTCCGCGCCCTTTGCGGAGAACCTGCCTGTTCTGATGGCCCTATTAGGGATATGGTACAATAACTTTTTCGGAGCAGAGAGTGTTGCTGTGCTGCCCTATGACCAATCCCTGCATCGTTTTGCTGCCTATTTGCAGCAGCTCGATATGGAGAGCAATGGCAAAAGCGTCACTCGTCAAGGTGAATCGGTTGGTGTGCAGACGGGCCCCATTATCTGGGGCGAGCCAGGCACAAATGGCCAACATGCATTTTATCAATTAATCCATCAAGGGACGAAGCTGATCCCCTGTGACTTTATAGGCTTCTGTCAGAGCGAAAACCCTCTTGAGACAGAGGGGCAAAGTATGCACGACCTTCTCATGGCGAACTATTTTGCTCAGACAGAGGCTCTGGCTTTTGGCAAGACAGAAGAGGAGGTGAAAGCGGAGGGCACCCGAGAAGACTTGGTGGCCCATCGGGTATTTCCAGGCAATCGCCCAACGAATTCACTTTTGATGGATCGGTTGACGCCCGCAACTTTGGGCGCCCTCGTCGCCCTCTATGAACATAAGGTATTTGTTCAAGGCATTATTTGGAACGTCAATAGCTTTGACCAATGGGGCGTTGAGCTGGGCAAGGTTTTGGCGAAGCGCATCATACCGGAGCTGTCGGCAGGTAGCTTTCCTGGAGGACACGATTCTTCGACCGATAGTTTGATTTCGCGCTATCGACAGCATCGAGGCCTCGAGTAATTTTTCCTTCTTGTAAAAAAGAGGCGCTCTCTGCTGGCGAGGGCGCTTGCTTTTTTTTTCCAGTCCATGGGTCTAGACCCCCCCTATGGCTTTTCAAGGACTAGAGAAGGATGCAGCGATTGCTGCTGGAGAACTCGTCGGCATTCTCTTCGCTGGCTGGTTGTTGAGTCATCTAATAGGGAGACTGGTCCTCTTGATCATGGGAGGCAGCCAGGAAGGGCCCTCACCGTTGGCCACGCGCATCCGGCGCATGATAGCAAAGACGGGGGCACTCTTTACTTTCCTGACGGCCTTCGGCGTGACTGCACTGAATGGCTGGCTGCTCTTCACCCACCGCGGGGTGTGGAGCACCCAAGTGGAATTTCTTCAGAGAATTTCCCCCGAGGCCCGGCAGGCGTTGCTCGTGGCCGTATTGAAAGTAGGCGCCGGTGCATGGCTCTGTTCATTTCTTCTCGGCTGGGTTGGCAAAGGGCTGGCGTGGGGACGGGAGTGGCTAAAGTCTCAAGAATGGTCCAGCAACCAAGAAAGCGTTGATCGCCTCACTTATTCACTGACTCGGATTATCGAGCGGGTCACTTGGTTAGCTTTTGCCTGGTATGGGGCCAAGACGATTGGTGTCCCCGAAAGTGTTGTGGGTCTGTTACTCACCGCTATTAAGGTTTACGCAATTATTGCCCTCGGCCTTTTGCTCTGGCGCGCTCTCGATGTTGTGATTGAGACGCTGCAGCAGCTCTCTGAACGTATCAAAAATGAATACGTTTGGATGTCTTATTACGACCGCCTGCAGTTTTTGGTGCCTTTGGCACGCAGAAGCCTCGAGTACATCATTTACTTTTCCTTTGCGTCCATGGCGATGCAGCAGGTTGATTTCATCTCTGGCGTCGCGCTTTGGGGACCGCGGGCTGTTCGAGTGATTGGCTACTTCTTTATCGCCCGGGTGGCGGTCGCGGTCGTCACTCTTACGATCGATGAGCTAGCTTCTCGCAAAGCCAAGACTGACCTGGAGAGTAATCAACGCCTCTTACCCCTCGTGCCTCTCTGCCAAAGTATTCTCAAATACGCCATTTATTTTGCAGTTAGCGTGGCGATCTTGGGCGCGGTTGGAGTTGACCCAGGGC
>JAKVCH010000214.1 GCA_022447485.1 Polyangiaceae bacterium
AGATCGCCTGGAATCGCCGCACCGGTTAAGTTCGTCAAACCCGTGACGCCATCACCACTAGCAAAGTACCGGTCTTTGCATTCAACAAATGTTGGGGGCCGGACTTCATCACCAGCTGCATACACATAGAGGTCGGTGTTAGCGCAATAATCTTGGGCAATCTTGGTGTAGGCGCTAGCCACAACATCTGAGCATTCGGTTAAGTTTGCGTTGAACGTGTCAACCTGCGCCTCACAGTCCGAGACCAGCTGACCACACTCTTGACTGCTCAGACAGTCAACACAGGTCATGGATAGGTCACATAACTCCTGGCAAACAACACTTGGCTCACAATCGAGAGGCTCAATGCCGCTTGTGCTGGTGATCACTTCGGGGTTCTGGGCAGCCCAAACATCAAAAGCATCGACCGCTCCTAAGAAACCACCAGTGCTATGACACTCTTGGTTATTGGGGGCAGCTGCTGCATCGGGAAACTCATAGGAATAGCGCCCGGTACCGGAACAGAACTGAGTATCGGTCGCCGCATAGACTTCCCTGAGGGTCTCAATTGCTGCCGCTTCCTCTGGGGTAATATCGGCTTCACTGGCGGTGCAAGTGAAGCAGGGGTCAGAGGGGTCAACGGGGCAGTATTTATCGTCTAGACCATTGATTAAAGCGACCACGTCTGGAGCGGAAGCTGCCCAAGCTTCATAGGCTTCGATCGCAGCATCCCAACGCTCCTGCGAATTAAAAACATAGCCCTTATAATCGTCCGACATATCGTCATCGTCGGCGATCAGAGTGCCTTCATCAAAGTTCAAACTCCCGACATTCCAATTACAATATGGGTCAGCAATTTGATCACAATCAGCTGTGTACGTGGTCACGGGCGCACCATCTTCGTTGGTCAGGGCACAACGATTGAGACGGTCACAAGCGCAAACAAAGGGCGCTTCAACGACGCCAATACATGCTCCTTGGTCATCGGTGTAACAATGCTGTTCATTGCCAGTAGGAGCTTCGTCGGGGCCAAGCGGCGGATCGATCTTGCAACCATTCGTTATCAATGGGGGCTCAAAGTTGCCGACAGGAGTATTGCCAACCGGGCGATACTCGTATTGATCGAAACCTACTTGATAACACTTATTCGAAATCTCACTTCTTGTTTCCTGGGTAGCGCAGGAGAAAGTGAGGAGGCAGGAGAGTGACGTGAGTCCCAAGAAAGGCAGAGTTGTCTTCATTGTTCTATGCAACGATCTTCGTGAGTGAATCAAGAGCGGCAAAAGCCTGTGTCAAAAGCGTATCGCTTGAGGTGTGGTCGAGTTTACCTTCTGGGGAGGCGCTTGAACCATAGACCGGACAAGAAAAGTCCACGAGCGATCAGACCAACGGAGGCTGGTCCAGTACTTTTATTATCTACTGTGAAAGCGAGAGCAATCCTCAAAGAGGATCATCCTCGGCACCGCGATGTCCTCACCAAACCGCGTCAAAACAGCCCAATTCACTTATTTCTTGCCCTCCAAGCGATTTGCTGAACAAATACGGCGACTCAGGAAGGGCCCAAGTTCGGGCTTTTGACCATCGAAGTGACCACAAACGGACACAGACAGCTTCCTTTGTCGCCTAACTAAACTTTCGGGCTTGTTATGTTGCAACTATTCCAAACTATCCTGCAGACCTATTTTCAGGAGCGGAACTCAGCCACAGCAGCAAGTCTAAAAAAATCCTTTCTGAGCCGAATCTCTCAGATGAATGTTGAATTGGGCTCGCCCTCTCAACCTTTCATCAATCCTCTTGTAGGAACGGGAGTGAAGGGTCTAACTCTAAGCCCTCTTTGGAGCTTGCCATGAAGGCGGGCCCGCAAGAGAAATCACGAATGAAACGCGGTCTATTTACATTAGCGCTCATGACGGGAGCAGGAATTCCTCTCTCGGCCTACGCGCAAGACGCGGCTCCCCCTGAAGCCACGGACCCTGAAGCCACGGAAGCTGCAGCTCCCGAGGCTGATGCTCCTGAGGCTGATGCCACCACCCCGGAAGCAGCAGCGGCCGAATCTACCGAAGCGGATCCTGCCGACGGTGCTGCCGAGGCTGCACCAGACGCCACCCCCTTGCCCGACGAAGCCTCGCCCGACGAAGCCTCGGCAGTTGAGGGAGCGGATGTTGCTCCAGATGGTGGTGAGGTCGAGGCGGGACGCTTAAACGAATTCGCCGACGAAGACGACGTCGATCCTGACGCTGGCAAAGAGGTTCCAGTCATTCCCCTTGAGGATGGCCCACCTCTGCCAACGTACGATCCAGCTCTTGAGCCCGACGTCTATTGGGAAGGTGATAGCGACCCTCACAACCCTGGTTATGTTCCAGGTTATAGTGAGTCGACAAGCTTGGGCATGAGTCCCAACCAACCGCGGGCAGGCTCCATGATGGGTGGCACGACAGCTCCCGCAGGTTCGGATACCTGGGCGGAAGATTGGGCTTTCCATTTCCACGGCTATTTCGAAGCGGCATTGCGAGCCGCTCAGGGTCGTCGAGATAACCCTGCAGATAATCAGTCCCAGAGACCCTGGCACGCGACGCCGATTACCCCGGGTCGCTACGGCGATTTTGAGGCGACGCAAGCAGTTCCTGGTCCTTGGACCCAGATGAACTTTTCCTACGGTAACCCCTACGCCACAGCGACGGTTATCCTCGCCGGATTCACCCAGGCCGATGCCGGCTCCTACACGTATCCATCGTCGCAGCTAGGAATCAACGACGTCTACCTCACCTTGCGAGCACCTCGGCTGAACGGCATTCGCCTCAAGGCAATCGCTGGTGCTTTCCAAGATCGATACGGCGCAATGGGGCAATACTCAGAAGGTCTCTATGGACATTCTTTGGTCGCCTACACCCGCGGCACAGGCATCACCATCGTCGGTGACCACGACCTTGTGGGCGACGTGGTCGGCATGTTCGAAGTCGGCATGAAAGGTACGTTGAACAAGCCACCCGTTGGTATCGAACCAACTGATGCCAACGCTTATGGCGACTCGCAGAATGGCGCTGGCTACGTGGTTCACGCCCATTACGGTGTTGCCCTCGGCGAAGCTGACATCTCCGCCCATTACCTTCACGCCTTCGCCCATGACGATCGCATGAGCGATGTACCGCTTCGACCTGGTCAGCCTGCTCCTATCGATCGTGCCGACGGCAGTATCGATACTTACGGTCTCACCCTGCGCATGCTGGGCGAACCCTACAATCATCTTTCGGTTGGAGGCGCCTACACAGTCGCTCGAAATGCACGCGCTGTACCCCGCGTGATCAATATTCTGAACGCAGATGGCGGTCGAGGCTTGATGGAGGAGTACTTCGGCATGCAGTCGGACGGTAACGGGAGCCTACTCGTTGCCGGATTCGAATACGATATGAGCTTGCAGAAGTTCCTGAAGCATCCAGCATTCTTCCCAAGTAACGACTGGGATATTCGAGCAAGCTTTTTCGGCACCTTTGTTCACGTTGAGTCCGATCAAGACAGCACCGAACTTTCGGGGCAGACGATCAACTTCGACGGTGTCAATAAATTGAAGCTGGGTACGGAAATTACGTACAACTTCGTAGAATGGGCGGGATTGTCAGCACGCTATGACTACGTGGCCCCGGACTTGGCAAATGGCCAACGCTCTTTCCACGTTATCTCTCCCAAGATCCTCTTTAGGACCAACTGGCTCGCCCACGAGCAGATCAACTTCCGCTACACACGCTGGATCTATGGTGACGATGTCATCATCCAGACCGTATCCCCCAACGACTTGCAGGGCTTAGACAATAATATGTTCGCCCTTCAAGCAACAATGTACTGGTAAAGTGAAGGTACTGGTAAAATGAAGACAGCAGCCCAACCCAGCATTTTCGCCCAGACCAACTCCTACTCGAAGAGCAGGTTTTCCATGAAGCGCCGTTTAACTTCCCTAGTCGCCCTTGCAGCAACCTTTGTCGCCGCGCCCGCTTTCGCCCAGATGGGCCTCGAACCTGGTGCCCCTCAAGCAGGCAGCCTGCCTGGTGGTGTGAGTCCAGGCGTTGAGTCTCAAGGAAAAGACGACTGGCGCTTTGATTTTCATGGCTACTTTACCATGCCCTTCTGGGTTGGTTTTGGTCAGCGGGAAAATCCCACTGCCGATCAAAGCAAGACTACATGGCACGCTCCTCCCGTCGTTCCTGGTGAGCGAGGCTCTTTTGCGTACACGAATGTTCTTCCGGGTCCTTGGACTCAATTGAACTTCAGTTACGGCACGAGCGTGGTTCGAGGTACGGTCATCATCGCAGCAAGTACGGCGGCCAGTGCCGAGGGCTTTTATAACCCTCCCGATCACATTGGCATTAAAGACGCTTTCCTCACCCTAGACCTACCCGCGACTGAGACTTCGAATTACCACATCAACGCTGGTGTCTTTTCGAATCGCTACGGTCTCATGGGCGAATTCGACGAAGGTGAGTACTCCACGCCGATCGTCTCTCGGATGGACGGCGCTGGAATTACTGGCACCGGTAAGTGGCAGCTTGGGCCGAAGATCGTCGTCGCTGCCGAGGCGGGCATGATGGCCAATATCGACAAGCCCGTGCTTGGTACGGTACCGGAAGGCTGGAACGGGTTCGCAGACGCGAATATTGGTTCCACCTATGCCGCCCATGGGCACCTAGGGATCTCAATCGCTCAATTCGCCCATATCAACCTGCACGAGATTTACAGCTTCTCAAAAGATGATCAGGCAGGCGTACAAGATCAACCAGATGCAGCCTTGAATGTCTTAGGTGCGGATGCACGCCTCACGATGGGTCCTTGGGGCCACCTCTTCGTGGGCATGTCTCACGCCAACGCAAGCTACGTTGGCTCCCTGGGCGGAGTCGTGCACTACCTCGATACAGCCAATGGCCAAGACTTGATGCGGAATTACCTCGGCACCCAATCTGAAGGTAATGGCAAAGTCACCACAGTCGCACTCCAATACGATGGCAGTCTTGCCTCGATGATGAAGCCCGACGAAGAGTTCAGTGGGAACGCTCCCGACTTGCGCTATGTGCTCTTTGGTATGGCGGCGTTCACTGACACCAGTGATACGACGAATACGGCACCACAGAATCGATACGGCCTCTGCAATAATGGTTGTGCCAAATTCGGTGGAGAGCTGACTTACAAGCCATTCCGTTACTTCGCCGCTGCGTTCCGTGGCGATGAGGTGATTCAAAATCTTGATGATGGCTCCGAATCCTTCGCGATCCTCTCACCAAGATTGATCTTCAGCAGCGACTGGAACTCTCAAGATCAAATCGTTCTTCAGTACTCGCACTACGTCTACGGTTCCAACGTCGCTGTGAGAAATCCTGCTTACGATCCGAACGATAACACCTACACGCCTGGTGATGGGAACACAGTATCGCTGCACGCCACCATGTGGTGGTAAGCATCGCCCACCCTCGTTAAGAAAAAGGCTGCCGTTTTCGGCGGCCTTTTTCTTTGCGATTTGACCAAAAACCCTGAGTATCGATTTGGCTCAGTTCAGCCTCCGGCGCCACAACGGGCCCGACTTTCGAACGGGGAGCTGAAAATTGAGCCTCCGCCTCTTCTGCCACGCTTCGCCGCTCATGAACTCAGAAGAGTTCACCGGCTATGATCGCGAAGGCAAAAACTTCAGCCTTCAAAAATATTTCCTCCGCGGTCAAACTCGATGCAGAACTTTATTTTAGCTCAAATACCGACCTTCCACCCAGTCGGCTCATATAAGTCCATGAAATTCCTGTGGCTTTTAAGCATAGCGCTTGACGACGCCCAAGAAGAACGGCAGGGTTTTTTAACTGGACTACTTCTGGCAGGGTCCAGTCGGGAGTCAGGCTTAATCGAGGAATGTGGAAGGACTATT
>JAKVCH010000215.1 GCA_022447485.1 Polyangiaceae bacterium
GAGCTAGGTGTCACAGAAACTCGGGATAGAAGTGGCATCTTGCTCTTCCTGAGCGAACTAGAAGGTCGAGTCGTGCTTCTGGCTGATAAAGGAATTCACGATCGAGTCGAAGAAGACGAGTGGTCCCAAGATGTCGATCGGCTTGTGGATGCGATCAAAAAAGGAAAACCTGGTGCGGGTACGATTGAATGCGTTCAACGACTCGGCAGTCTTCTGGCATCTTCTTTTCCGCCTCGCGAAGACGATGAGAACGAATTGGCCGATGGCGTTCGCCAAATCTAATTCTACCGCTCACCAGAAAGATCATTATTAGGCGGCTCTGCTGGGAGCCGCTCTTCTTTCCAAACCTGACCTCTAGGATGAGGTCATCATCCTGCAACTGCGCTGTAGATAGAATCAATCGCCTGGGGCAAGCCCGCCACGTCTGTTCCGCCTGCCTGAGCCATATCAGGTCGGCCTCCGCCAGAGCCACCTACCTGGGCAGCAACGACTTTGATCAAATCGCCGGCTCGCACTTGTTTGGTTAAAGCTTTTGAAACAGTCACGACCAAGGCGACCTTTTCGCCATCAGCTGCGCCAACAAGCACGACGGAATCGCCCAGCTTATCGCGGAGTTGCTCAGCCATCTCCCGAAGTGCGGCTCGATCCGAAACCTCGGTCTGCACACCGAGTACTTTGATGCCATTCACCTCGCGCGCCTTCTCTAACATCGCATCGATGCCCCCAGCTCCACCTCCGGTCATCAATTTCTTTTGCAGGGTTTCAACCTCTTTCTCGAGGGATTTCTGCCTATCGAGCATTTTCCCCAGCCGGTCCAAAAGTCGCTCAGGCGTCGTCTTCACTAAGTCGGCAGCCTTCGTCCAATCGTTTTCTAACTCCTGGACGTATTGAAGCGAGCCCTCGCCCGTTGTCGCAAACAGTCTTCTGACGCCGGCGGCAACACCCTGTTCCGAGACGATCTTCAGGAGACCTATCTCTCCTGTTGAGCGAGCATGCAGACCGCCACATAACTCAGTGGAAGGGCCCATGGATAACATCCGGACCACGTCTCCGTATTTCTCTTCGAAGATCATCATCGCACCCTTATTTTTGGCTTCTTCAATCGTCAGCACTTCAGTTTGGACACCATGAGCTTTGAGTATTTCATGATTTGCTAGGCGCTCAATCTCCGCGATCTGTCCATCGGTGAGGGCAGAGTTATGAGTGAAGTCAAAGCGCAAGCGATCCGGGCCAACGAGAGAGCCTTTCTGCTGGGCGTGTGCACCGAGAACCTGACGCAGGGCCCAATGGACGAGATGGGTCGCGCTATGGTTACGGCGAATCTTGTCGCGCCGAGCTTCATCGACTTTCAAATGAAGGCTCGCCCCTACTTGAATGTTGCCTTCCTTCACCACGCCCCGATGGATAATCAAACCGTCAACGGGCTTCTGGGTGTCAGTCACCTGAACCTGAACCTCCTGATTGTCAATCAAGCCAGCATCGCCAATTTGTCCGCCTGACTCCGCATAAAATGGCGTTTTCGCAAAAACGAGCTCCACCTTATCTCCCGCTGCAGCCCGATCGGTCAGCTTTCCGCCAGCAATCAAGGCCAAGAGAGAACCCTCTGCAGAATCCTCCTTGTAGCCAGTGAATTCTACCTGCTCATCGGGCACGCTGGCGAGGGCATCTCGATACACAGACTCGACGGCTTGGTCGACGCCTTTAAATTCACTTCGCTTGCGCGCAGCTTCTAGGGCAGCGTCGTAACCTTTGAGGTCGACGGTCAATCCTCGTTCTTTACAGATGACATCAGTGAGATCCACGGGGAATCCGTAGGTATCGTAGAGCTGAAAGGCGTCGCTACCAGAGAGAACAGTGCGCTGCTCAGACTTCATTTGAGTAAAGCGATCATCGAGCAAGCCTAAACCGCGCTCAATGGTCTGACGAAAGCGTACTTCTTCAGCTTCCGTAATGCTGGCAATCAATTCGGAACGCTCGCGCAACTCAGGGTATTGCTCGCCCATGGTTTCCACAACACGTTCAGTCACTCGATGCAGGAAAGGCTCTTGGATTCCTAAGCGATGACCGTGACGAATAGCACGGCGCATCACTCGACGCAGAACATACTCTCGTCCTGTTCGATCCGGTAAAATACCCTCAGAAATTAGGAAGGCCGTCGTTCGCGCGTGGTCAGCAATCACTCGCATACTGACGTCATCGTTGGCCATCGAGCCCAAGTATTTCTTCTTGGAAATTTCTGCGGTGATATCCACCAAGCCCTTGAGCAAGTCGACTCCGTAATTGCTCGTTACGCCTTGCACGGTGGTCGCAAGTCTCTCTAATCCGGCCCCTGTATCAATACTCGGCTTCGGTAATCGAGTCGTCTCAATATTGCCATCGACTAACCTTCGCTCAAACTGCATGAAGACCAGGTTCCAGATTTCCATCCAGCCTAAGCCCTCAGGGGTTTGCTCATCAGAAAAGTTTTTGTAGTCAGGACGATCGCCGTTGAAAAAGTAGATTTCACTACAAGGACCACAAGGCCCGGTGTCACCCATCGACCAAAAATTGTCCGCAGCGCCAAGTCCCACGACTCTTTCTTCACCAAAGCCAGTAACTTTGCGCCATAAATCCCGGGCTTCGTAGTCTGGTTCGACATCACCTTCGCCTTTGAAGTAGGTGAAGATGAGTCGGTCCTGAGGAAGGTCAAGCTCCTTCAAGAACTCCCAAGCCATGACGATTGCCTCTTCTTTAAAGTAATCGCCGAAAGAAAAATTTCCCAGCATTTCAAAGAAAGTCTGGTGTCGAGGAGAAGGGCCAACCTCCTCGAGATCATTGTGCTTACCGCTAATGCGGATGCATTTCTGACTCGACGTAGCGCGTTTGTAGTCTCTTTGCTCCTTGCCAGTAAAGACATCTTTGAAAGGAACCATGCCTGCGTTGTTGAACATCAAGGTCGGATCATTTTGAGGAATCAAAGACGCACTGGGAACGACGCGATGATCACGAGCCTGGAAAAATTCTAAAAAATGGTCACGGATCTGAGCAGTCGTCTTCATGGCTGGACCGGGGCCTTAGCACAGCTTTGCTCACAAAAAACGCGCCGGCTGCTCCGAATTGGCTCAAATTTGTTCATCAGCACGAGCCTGCCCTGCCCAGGCGCATCCTTTCGGCCCGATTTTAGGCAATTTGGCGAAAATCGGGCCCGCTGACCACGTATCTGCGAGGGAAAGGGATCGCCCGCCGAAGCCTTTCTTGCAGCTCAAAAGCAGTATTTATCGCGCCGCTAATAACTCACGGTAGAGCCCTTCGTAAGAACGCGTCATGCGCTCGGCCGAAAATAGGGGCAGAGCGGCCTGGGCCTGGCGGAGCTGTTCGGCAGAGCCTTCCTCGCTCAAAACCCAATCAACGGCGCTCTGCCAAGCAGATGGCTCGAATTGGTCCCCCGCATCAGCACGATGCAGCGGCACCTGCAGGGCGCCTTTTAATTCGGCAAGAGGTCCCTCTTCGCTGACCAACACGGGGGTTCCAAGAACCAAGGCTTCGAGAAGAACAATCGGAAGATCAACTTTGCCGTAGAGATCGTCGACCGGAAATAAGATCGCCGAGGATGCCTGGACTAGAGCGTGAATATTGCGAACATTTGCGATCACGGTGACTCGTTCGTGCGATAAAGCGCGACTCAACTCCTCTGCACACTTCGCCGCTGCTGGCGTCTTATTTCGATAGGCAAAAACGATATGGGCCCGAGGATGGCGAGCAAGCATCTCTTCCGCTACTTGGGCAACTCGCGCTGCGCCCTGGCTCATTTCTAAGTCCCCCGGATAGAGCAAGATTTGCGCATCGGCAGCAGCACCAACTTCCACCCGGGCTTCTTTCACCGCAGTATCACTTTGGGCCTGAAGCGTAGCCGAGACAGCGGGATGAATGACTTCAATCCGCGGTGGAGTCTTCTGTAAAGAGTGATAGGACTCATAGAATTGACGGCGAGTCCATTCACTTTGAGCAACAATAATATCACCGAAAAGAAGCCGAGCCGGCTGCTCAAAGCTCTTCGGCGGTGAGGCAATTGTCTGGACGACGGGTACGCGGCGAAACCATTTCAGCAAACGTCCAACAAGACTCGACGTCACGTTCGGGGCGAAGACAAATTGCCAGAGCTGAGCCCGCGAACGAAACAAAACCCAGAGAGCCGCTCGGGCGTTATCCCAAGCACTCGGTGCATAGGATCCAGCAGTAGCATAAACAGACTCCACTCGGGTTCCGTTGCCCAACTCCGCGGCAGGGAGACCATCTCCCAAAACACTTGGTTCAGCAACTTGCACGTGACAGCAAATCTCACGTACCAAGCATTTCGTACCGTCTCGATAAGGTGGTAATAGAGGCTTTGAAATAAAGAGCAGCCGAGGCAATCGTGGAGCAGTCACCCCAGGTCTTTATCACACTATCTCGTCAGGCGAGACTCCACTCAAGCCTTCGCGCGTAAGGCAGCCGCTTCCAGAGCAGGACGACTACGTCCTAAAGCAGAGCGCACAGCCGCCTCGACAACATCCAGCTCGAGCCGACGCAAATTCCCCTCTTCTGACTGAGCTTCTGCGGTTCCGGTAAGATTGCCCACCAGAGACATACCGGGCACTTCGTGCACCAAAAAATCAACCTTTGCTGCCATCTTGTACCCCGAAACCTGCCTACGCCTCGTGAGAGAACGAATGCTTGGCCTTAAGAGAACAACCGGCTTTTGAAGACGTCGGGAGCTCTCAAGCGCTTCCTCACTGGGGCGTAAAAGAGCCACGCCATTCAGTCGCTCCAAGGCTCGACGCGAAGCTTGGGATGCCGCGCCCCAAGCAGATGGTGAACCATGAGTCCCTCCAACTTCTGAAAGCTTGACGAGAAAAGCAGCCGAGGCCCTCGCGCGAAATTCGCGGCGCTGAATTCGCTCCAACTTTTCAATACTTGTTTGCACAGTTTGACGCACCGCCAAACTGTCATCGCTTAATGAGCGACGCAAACTAGGTAGGACCGAAGGGTCACCAAAAATCCCCAGGGCGGAAGCACTGGCCGCGCGTACTGCCAAGCTTTTGTCCCGAAGCCCTCTCTTGAGTGCCGGCAAAGCTTGGGAGTCGGAGAGCTTCCCTAGAATCAAAGCAGCCTGGACCCGCATGCGAAAGTCTGCTCCCGACATCTGAGCAATCAACTCACGAACCACCTGAACATGACGAGATGCACCACCAGCCCTTGTTCCTGCGGCGAAACCAGAGGCAGGGAGTCCAAAAGCCACCGACAGAAACGAGCCAATCGCGAAATAAGAGCAGAGAGCATCGCGACGAGAACAAATTTTTGTCGCCGGAGAAAGAGCAGGGTCGGGAGATCGAATCACTGACTCTATATCAACCGCTTTCGATTGGTGAGGCAATAAAACTGATTGTTCCGCGTCACTTTCGTAGGGAAGCGACATACACGCACTGACGTCGACGCTGCAGATCAACGGAAAAAGGCCCCGTCGAAAATTCGACGAGACCTTTCTCAATGCCCAAAATTTTATTCGAAAGGAATTATTTCCTCAGAAAAGAATCTCGCGCAACTTAGGCATCAATCGGACATCCATCTTTCTTTTCGTAATCGTTGCCCTTCTTATCTTCCGGAAGGTCGATGCATTCATCCTGATTGTCTGGAATGCCGTCATTATCGTTATCGGGATCGGGACAGCCATCCGTATCTTGGAAACCGTCCGTATCTTCCGCTTCGTCAGGACATTGATCGACGTCATCGCCCACGCCGTCAGCATCCTTATCGGCCTTATCTGGACAACCATCGAGATCATCCAAGCCGTTCATCGTCTCCGGGGCAAAAGGACAATGATCTCCCGTATCGGGAATACCATCCTTATCGTTGTC
>JAKVCH010000216.1 GCA_022447485.1 Polyangiaceae bacterium
GCCAGGGCCCCAGCTGCAGAGGAGTCACCGGTGAGAATGTGGTTGGTGAGCATTTGGCCGACCATCACACAAGCGGCGGGTACTCCGCTGAGCAGGAGAGTGGCGAAAGCTCGGCGCCATCTTCCCGCTCCGGAAGTGCTTTTCAGAGTGTGCAGCCCGAGGGAAAAGCCGAAAATGGCGATCAGCGGCGCCGCCTCTGGACGAATGCTCACTAAAAGAGCGCTGGCTAAACCTAAAAGAGTGGCGGGGAGAGCGGACCAAGATTCCCCAGCGTCAGGGACGCTCGATAGCTCTAGGTGCTGCCAAGCATCATCCCAAAGCACCAGGCAGAGGCTCCAGATTGCCAAGAACAGCGCGACTTCCATTCCCGAGAAAAGAGTCCAGTTGAGGACACCTGTGGAGAGAAAGAGCACGGGGGCGAGAAAGGCTGTCCAGGGAGGCAGGTTCCGAAAAAGGCGTCTTGCTCCCAGCAGGGTACCGAGGATGCTGATGCAGGCGACGATGGCAGCCCATTGCATCAGTTCCAGACCCCGGTAGCCACCAAGGTAGCCAGCGGCGAGCACAAATGGATAGAGTAAGCTCGTTCCTCCGCTGGAGTAACCATTTCCACTAATCCACTCGAAGGGGTGTCCCTCGGCAATCGAGCGGGCAAAGTCGAAATGGATGAAGACGTCATCCAGGGGAGCGGACCAAGTGAGCGATTCAGCGCCGGCGGCGAGGGAGCGTAGTTGTTCTGGCTGGAACCAGAGCAGCACAGATTCGGTTTGTGCCGCGAGCGATGAGTAGAAAATGCGGGCGTTGAGTAGGACGAGCAGAGCTGCAAAAAGGGTGTAAACTTTCTCTGGCGATTGGAGAATGGCTCGTCGATTAGCTTTCTTGGTAGGCCGTCCTTTCTGGCTTGATGCAGGACTGTCTTCTCGTTGTCGCGATGCAGATAGCTGCCGAATTCGATCGAGAGCGCCCGGAGCGTGTTCAGTCGTTGAAGAAGGGCTATCGGCCATGACCCGGGGGATCTATCAGCCCGCTGGGCCGTCGTCGACACCTCGGGGACTCCCAAGGAGAGCCGAAATCCTTGTTCAGGCTGCAAGAGGAGCGGTGCCGGTGTAGGGTAGCTGTCATGGGATTGTCCCGCGAGCGTCTGATTCTTTTGCCCTTGACCCTTGGCGTCGTGGCCTCAGTCGCTCTTTTGGCGACGTTTTTCTATCGCTCGAGCTTTCAATTGGAGCAATTGCGGGAGCAATCTGTGGTGGAGGCGACCCATCTCTTGGCGAATGAAAAGGCCGACCGTCTCGAAAAGGCCGTGATTGCTCAAGATAATGCAGTGCTCGCCTTGGTTGGACGCGATCCCTTAGAACAATTTGCTCAGCGGTGGCTCGAAGTCGCGTCCGTTCAGACTCCTACTGTACGTTCTGTCTTGTTGATCGACCTCGACTCTCAAAGCCGCGAGGTGCTGGGATATGCGAGTCGAGCTCCGGGGCTTGCCGATGACGAGTTTCGGCGAACACTCCTTTTTCACCTCTGGTCCGAATTGAATTGGGAGGGTCCTGGCGTTCATGAATTGAGACACCTCCATACAACTTGGAATGAGCAAAGCTACTTGTTGAGCTACAAGCGCTTGAGCATCAACGAAGGAGAAAGGCTTCTCGTCATTTGGCATGATGTGCCGCGTATTGTGCACGATGTCTTTCCACGAATTTACAACGAAAATTTATCGACAGCCGCGGTCTCCGTCGATGACGAGCAAACTCGCTCGTTGACGCGTCGCGGGGAAGAGGCCAGCCGTATGAATGTGGTCGACGCCCAAGGGCGAATTATTTACGGCCCACCCCTCAGCCGTGGAGGACTGACTCTCGGACGACAATTCCCCACAACCCTCTATCGTTGGCGGGTGAATATCAGCATGATCGCCGCCGAGGAGCTTGCCGAAGAGCTTGAGCAACGTCGTGTTCTTGAGGTGATCATGGTGGCGATAGCAGCTCTTGTCGTGATTGCCGGTTTGATTGTGATTGTCGTCGCCGTGATTCGTGAACGAAAGTTAGCGATGCTGAAAAGCGAGTTTGTAGCGAATGTATCTCATGAGTTGAAGACACCGCTTTCTCTCGTGCGCATGTTTAGTGAGATGCTCTTGTCGGGGCGAGCTCCGGAAGCCAAGAGGGATAAATACTTAGAAATTATTGTCGGCGAGAGTGAGCGTCTGAGTGCTTTGATTGATAACGTCTTGGACTTTTCTCGTATGGAGCGAGGCCGAGAGTCTTTTGAGTTTCGCCGTATTTCTCCTGACGAGGCTTTTGCTCGAGCGGTCGATGTCTGCCTGCCGCGAGCCGAGCGTTTGGGTGTACGTCTTGAGTACACCTCAACTCTAGAAGAGAAGCTGAAGGCTCGTATTGATGAGCGCGCACTGGAAATCGGCTTGATTAACTTGATCGACAATGCCCTGAAATATGCCGAAGGAACGGAAAGTATCGAAGTACACGTCTGTCTAAAGAACAACTTCATCGAAGTGAGAGTCACAGATCATGGTCCAGGGGTTCCGGATGTCGACCGCAAAAGAGTCTTCGAACGCTTTGTTCGTGGCAAGCATAAGGCAGGTGATAGCGGGCGAGGCAGCGGTATTGGTCTAGCGATGGTGGCCCAAATTGCTCGCGCCCATGGCGGTCGAGCTTGGGTAGAAAAGGTTGAGCCCCAGGGAGCCTGCTTCATTATGACCTTAGTAGTGAATGAAGACTGAAGTTTCAGCGCCAGGCGCCTGCTTTATTCATTGACTTCTCCATCATCACTGGGAGCCTGTAGTTTTTGCAGTTCCTTATCGGTCAAAAAGATAGCAGACGGAGCCACGACCTGAGCTGGACCTGTAGATGACGTTGGTGCCGCTGTCGGCGTGGGCGCTGCAGTTGGTCTCGCCGCCGTAGGGACACGCGGAGCCTGCGGCGAGGAAGCCGCTGGTTGCAGAGGCGTCGCGTTTGACCCAGCGGGTTGTGCTGCCTGGGCAGTGGGTGCAACAGGCGCAGCGATAGCTCCCGTCGTTTCGGTCGAGCTAGGTACGCCCTGAGTCGGGGGCGCTGTGTTTTCCTCTGCCATCGCTAGGGGCGGAGGTGTCGCTGAGGCCGGGCTAGGCCATGGAATAGCATCAAGAATCGGGTCATATTTGCGTCGAACCGACTGGAAGTCCTCACGATAGCGCTTGGGGAGCACCCGTAAACCGTCGAGATTCATCGTCTCGGGGTCGATATACTGACCGTCTTTTTTGATCACAAAGTGCAGGTGAGGCCCCGTGGAACGTCCGGTTGTTCCGCAATAGCCGATGGTTTGCATGCGATCGACTCGGTCGCCGACCTTTAAGCCTTTGGCGAAACGGGAGAGGTGAGCGTAGCCAGATTCGTAACCACCTTCATGCTTAATCTTGACGAAGTTTCCTGTTGCGCCGCCCCAACCTCGAAAAGTAATAACGCCCGGTGAAGTGGCTCCAATTGGTGTGCCTGTCGGTGCTCCAAAGTCTGTACCCGTATGCGGGTGTATCTTCTTCAGTACAGGGTGCATACGCTTCATGTTGAATTTTGAAGTCACTGGGGCTCCAGGCATAGGCTTGCGCCAGCCACCGTCATGAGGAGCGCGACCGGTTCGGTCATAATACCCGCCTTCAGTCGGGTGATTGAAATAGTAGACTCTGGTCGTTTTGCCTTTTTTGCCTTTATCAATCTCGAGGGCCTCAATCCCAGCGTAACGAGAGAATTTACCGAGGACGCTCACCTCTTGAGCGATGGCCCGGACGCGGTAGCCTTTGCGGAACTCGGAGAGCAGCATATGACCGCGGAGGGCCTTAGTGGCCACTTTGCTTAGCCCAGCATCAAATCCTCCAGCCTTTGCCGAGTCGTCAAATGATTGCCCATTGTGAATAAACGACCGTCGGACTTGTTGCCGTTCGACTTTCAAGTCCAGGCGCTTGCCTTTGAGATAGCCGGCGTCGTCTGCCTTTGCCTGATAAACCTCCTCGTCGGAAACGATATATTCGAAGGCGATGAGCTTTTTCGCACTGCCTTCTACGAGTGCAGCAAACTTATCGGAGTAGCGACAATGATCGAGGTCGCGGAGCTCCTTGAGTGCGGTATAGGCGCGATAAGCATCTTGTTTGCTGAGGCCCGCGTCTTGTATTGCGCGTAAAAAAGCGTTCTTGCCAATCTTTCCTCTTAAAACTTGTCTTCCTGACTCGCCCGCCGCATCGGCGATTCGCCAGGGACCAACGACCTGAGGCTTGGTCGGCGGCAGCTTTGGTGCTGGGATGGCGATGACTGGTGACTCAGGCTTCTCCTCGGGAAGGCTGGCAGAAATCAGCTGAGAACCGTCGAATTGTGCAAAGTGAGCAACAGCAAAGGCTGCTCCTACCCCTGCTGCTGCACTGAGAAAGATACGCAGAGCAGGCGGCAGCATCCGTGCTTCTTGGGCATGCTCTCGATTTGTTAGTTCTTCGAGTTCTGACAGAACGGCATTCTTAGGTGTGTCGAGAGCTTGGGTTCGGAGGGAAGAGGGCTGTGTGCCAGAGCTTTGCTCTTTGGTGGTTGGTCGAGGCGAAGGGCTTGTGATGGGGCTCGTGATTGGACTAGTAGAAGATACTTGCGTCTTCGTTGGTTGAGCATTGCTTCCCTCCACGGAGTCATTGGGCACGGTCGGGGCGGCTGCCGGAGGCTCTGAGGTGCGTGATGCTTTCTGGGCGCGGGCTAGTAGACGTGCACGTACTGGATGTTCTTGCTGATGGGTTGCTCCCTTCCACGGCTCCGAAGCTTTCGTCTTGGAGGAGGAGAGCTGTCCGCTACCTCCAACGGAGGGATCTTCAATTGTACCGACGAGTCGGGGCTGGGCCGCTGGTGAGGCAGCTGCGCTCGTCGAGGCATCCAATTTGTCGGTTTTTTGCTCGCTAGCAGAGCTGCTCTCCTGAGACTCAAGTGCTTCTTGGTCTGGATCGCCATCGAGCTGCTCGCTGGTGGTGGATGGCGTGTCTGGGCTCGCTGCCGTTGAGGGTCGGACATCGACTTCTCGAGGCGGTGACCAGGAGGGAACGCTCGGTCGCGATGGGGGACTGGAAGGAGGCTCGCTCGACACTCTGCGCGGGGTAGCAGCGAGGTCCTTTTGAGACAAGCTAGGCTCTACACGTTTATTATAAAATTACACTCGCATTGGTGAAATGGTCTCAAATTTAATTTCCGAGCTACCCACGGCGTATCTTTCGTGTCGATGCCAGCCATGCACCGACGCGCATTTGGCCCTGCAGAAGGACTCGATTTACTGCGGCGAGTCAGAGGGTCGTTGCCTGTCGGCGCGCTTCTGGTCCGAGGGGCTATTCTTGCAGGCAGAGGTCGCGGAGTTCATCGTCTCGAAGCGAGCTGAGGTCTTCTTCGGCAGACTCTGCCCCGATGATTTTCTCCGCAAGCAATGGGCCTGCGGTCTTTGCTGCTTCTCTGGTGCTGATCACATTTTTCGAGAGTTGGGCCACGCTCGTGACGCCATGTTGGTGAATGCCGCAGGGCACAATCAGGTCAAAAAGGGAGAGGTCGGTGCTTAGGTTGAGGGCGAAGCCATGGCTAGTGACCCAGCGGTTAATACGGACGCCAATTGCGCCAATCTTCGCAGGCCTTTGCGCATGTTCTTCGCCGGGCCAATTCTGCGGCTGCTCGCGGTCGAGCCATAATCCAATCAAGTCTTTCTTTGTGCCTCCTTGAAGCCCAAAGGGTGCGATTAGCTCGTTCATCGTGTGGGTGAGGGCACGGACATATTTCCGAACGTCTTGCTTCCCGGGGGGGAGAAATACAATCGGGTAGGCAATTAACTGCCCCGGCGCGTGGAGGGTGACGTCTCCGCCGCGCCCTGTTTCG
>JAKVCH010000217.1 GCA_022447485.1 Polyangiaceae bacterium
AGGTCGGGCGTGCCTCTGTGATCATCAATGATGAGTCTCAAAAAAAGATTATCTTTCATCCCGCAATGCAGCCTGGCCATGTGATCGCTGACCCTGAAGTGACCTATGGTTTGCCCTCGGAATTAACTGCCTTTACGGGGATCGATGCTTGGGTTCATGCTTTCGAAGCATTTTGCGCCCCGATGTATCATCCCATGGCCGATGGTATTGCTCTGGAAGCAATGCGTCTTATCTACGATAATTTAGAAGACGCGGTTCGCGAACCCGAAAATGAAGTCGCTCGTACTCAAATGATCCTGGCGTCAAGCATGGGAGCAACGGCATTTCAGAAGGGTTTAGGAGTCGTGCACGCTCTGAGTCATGCCTTAGGTGGACGTTTGAAGATTCACCATGGTCTCGCAAACGCAATACTTTTGCCCTACTGCATGAAGAAAAATCGCCCCGTGATCGCTGAAAAGTGTGCTCGGGTGGCACAACATCAAGGCTTGGCCGATGCGTCTTTCGAGAGCCTTTTGCAGTGGGTGCTGGGGTTGAGGGAGCGTGTCGGGGTGCCAAATACCCTCGCCGAAGTCGAGGGTATGACTGAGGAGCTTTGCGTCGAGCTGGCACCGATTGCTTTTCGGGATCCAACGCTCGGGACAAATCCTCAGCCCCTGACCACGGAGGAGCTCGTTGTTCTTTATCGGCAGGCGTTTTTTGGACTTTAGAGGTCACTTCTTGGCATTTTTGAGTCAATCGTAGAAAGGCCGTGGCTCTGGCAAGCTGGTCTTTCGATAATTGCACAGCCTTCATCGACGACGGAGTGCTATTTCCCTCGAAGAGCGGGAAAAATTTCGTCGGAATGCAAAGCCCCGCAAAAAAAATTTAGCTCCCCAAAGAACAAGCCTCGCAGCAAAAGAAGAAGCCAGGGAACTATAGAAAAAGCCAGACAACAATAGAAAAAGCCAGGGAACAATAGAAAAAGCCCT
Organism: Polyangiaceae bacterium; assembly: GCA_022447485.1. Lineage (GTDB taxonomy): Bacteria > Myxococcota_A > Polyangia > Polyangiales > Polyangiaceae > NIC37A-2. The sequence goes on from JAKVCH010000217.1 coordinate 969, forward strand.
GGCGATTAGACCAGGGCTTTTAAGTTATGTACCGAAGATCGGACTTGAACCGATACGCCCGTGAAGGCGGCGGATTTTGAATCCGCTGCGTCTGCCAATTCCGCCACTTCGGCGTGCGAGAAGCGCTTAGCGTGTGGCTGCGGTTGTGTAAAGATAGGAAGCATGTCTGGTGACGAAATTCGGAAAAAGAAGCGCGCTTCGCCTTGGATTCCCGCGCGGCCCTTAGGAAAAAAAAGCGATCCGATCTCCCTCGCCGATGTTCTGGTGGGTGCTCAAGACGTTTTTGTTCGCCAATCTGGGCTAGCGATGTCCCAAGACGAGTGGCGGGCGATCGCGGGAGAGAAGATTGCCTCTCGCACGCGTATGGGGCGCTTACGCAATGGTTCTTTGACCATTAAGGTTGCTTCGAGCGCCTGGTGTCAGGAGCTGAGTTTTCTCCGCGAAGACCTCATCGGAAGGTTGCAACGCGCCGGTCATGAAGTGCAAAAACTTCGCCTGGTTGTTGACGGAACAGACGATACCCTGCCAGCTGGAGAGAGCACCCGAACAGGGGCTTTTGCCAAGAGGCGTAAAGCCTACGTCGCAGGCCAGTCTGTCGCTGGCGAGGCATCGAAAGCTGATACCCAAAGCGCTCAGGAAGAAGAGCTACCGGCGGAGTTGCAGGCCCGCCTTGCTCAAGTGGGCGATCCGAACTTAAGAGCGGTGATCGCCGAAGCCGCCCGTCGTAGTCTGCGAAGAGCGAAAAATCAGTCTTAAGAGGGGATGATACGCTCAAGCGGTCAGCAGGGGAGGCGCCTCACCGACGGCCCTGGCGATTAGAATAAGGTCGTCAAGTTCGTAGAGTTCTTTTTGGGCATCTCCTCCTGAGAGGTAGGGGACTCGGCTAATAGAAACTATTTCGAATGCAAGGGCCTTCAGCGCAAATTGAATGAATTCAGTTGTCGCCAGCTCGAACTGCTTGCTCGTAATGGGCAGGCGCTCTCGGGGCGGACGGGTGATGGTGCCGTCGTAGACGAAGGGGGAGTAGGGGAGGACGAGGGCCACAGCTAAGAGGCCATTCGGCTTGAGGAGCCGTCGCGCAGCAGCGAGCATTGACAACGGTCGGTCACAGCGATCAAGGACATTGAGAAGGCTCACTGCGTCATAGGGAGCTTCCTCGGAAACGAGCAATTCATCGACCAAGTCTACGATATCGCCTTGGTAACAGTGATAGCCTCTTTTTCGTAGACGGCGGACCATACTACGAGCCGTTTCGGTCGTGGTGACCGTGTCGAAGATTGGCGCTAGCGCAGAGGTGACGTCGCCTCGACCGGAGCCGATATCCAGAAGGCGCCCCCCTAACCTTTCGGGGGAGGCGGCCTCGAGTAGATGACGCCATTGGGGGGTAGAAAGCACGTGCATGGGGTAGGTCCCCAAAAGGCCATTTACATCAAAGTCCGACAGAAATTGCCTGAGCACTCGATGTAAAGATGTCTTGATACGACCGTGGCGATAGCTTTTGCTGGCCGAGATATAGTCTGCGGCAGCTTGATCGAGGCCTAATTGAACGAAGGGCGTCTCTTTCGTTTCCAGATCGCCCAGCTTCGCTCCGTAAGCGAGCTTCAGGCCGACCTGGCGGGCATACTTCGTTGCGTCTTCAGGGCTCATTTTGTTCTTGCCTAGCACTAGTTAGGACGACAACCGGGGTGGAAACAATGCTCAATGAGCCGCCACCGTTAGGATCTTCTTGGGCGTTTGGCAAAGGGCAAGATGGTCTGAATTTCACTGTTCCATACTTAAAATTACTTATTTGGGCTGGAGTAATGCTCCTTCAATTTCAAAATTGGAGTCGAGAGCTGGAGGCCCTGTACTCTTGGAGAATTTTCACGCATAACTGCCTTGCAACCAACCGAATGCTCAACGACTCGCAGTTCGCTGTAGATGGGTTGACCATTCATTGGCCAGAGCCTGTTCGGGCTCTGGCTTTGATCGATGATCGAGAAATATTGAGGAAAAGTTCATGGAATTTGTCGTACCCGCTCTCCCTTACGCAAAAGATGCGTTGGAACCAGTGATGTCCTCCGAGACCTTGGAGTTTCACTACGAGAAACATCACAAAGGTTATATGACGAAATTAAAAGCTGCTTTGGAGGGAACCCCCGATGCAGCCAAGAGCCTGGAGGATGTTGTGAAGACCTCTCAAGGTGGCGTGTTCAACAACGCGGCTCAGGTTTGGAATCACACTTTTTGGTGGAATAGCCTAAAGCCCAACGGCGGAGGCGCGCCTCCAGCTGGTGAGCTTGCTGACTTAGTCGAAAAGTACGGTGGTTGGGATAAGCTGCGCGCTGACATTATTGCCAAGGGCGGTGCACAGTTCGGTTCAGGCTGGGCTTGGTTAGTTCTTGCTGATGGTGAGCTGAAGGTCGTCACTACCGCGAATGCAGAGACTCCGATCACCAGCGACGTGAAGCCTTTGTTGACCATTGATGTTTGGGAACATGCTTATTATCTCGATCATCGGAATGCTCGACCGGCATTCCTTGAAGCCGTTTGCGATAAGCTCCTCAACTGGGACTTTGCTGCCGCGAACTTGAAGGCCTGATTAAGCTAGATTCGTTTCAATTGGTCGTTTGATTGACCAGCCTCAACACCCTCAATTTCGTTTGGAAATTGGGGGTGTTGCTATTTGCAGCGCTGATACCGGTGATTGTCTTGCCGAGAAACCAGGACGACAAATTGAGGTGCGAGGGCGACGGTGGATGAGCGGAAGTGTACGTCGAAGTGAGGTATAAATTGCTGGAATCACGTGGTTTTTGTTACGAGAACATTGCGCAAACGCTTCCAATAGGGGAAGAAATAAAGGTGTCCTATCTCTTTGAGATAGTCTGTTCGGGTGGTGGTTTTTCTTGAGGTACCTTGAATGAAACTTGAAGCTTCATTAGTTCTTTCTCTCTGTTCTTTTTCTTTACTCGCCGGGTGCGCGTCCGTGACGGCTGATCCTGATGCTGTCATGCTCAATGACACAGCTAGGGGTAGTGCGACTGCTGCTGGAGGGATGCCCGGAACTGGGGCCACGCCAGCTACCGGCACCGGAGCGGTTTCTGGGACTGGGGCGAGTCCTGCAACCGGGGCTGTTTCCGGCACAGGAGCGTCTTCGGGGAATGAAGGCGAAGACAATGCTGCTGGAGGCTCTGCTGCCGGAGGCTCTGCTGCTGGAGGAAGTACCTCTTCCGGTGGGATGACTGGCTCTGGTTCGGGTTCGGGAACTGATACTTTTTGTCAACAGGGTGAAACTGTGGCGTGTGCTGACGAAATACCTAGTCGTCCAGTTGGTGACGCCCCCTGTGCCCTATCAGGAGCCGGTTTTGATTTGAGTGTTTGTGTGGCCTGTGAACTCACAAGTGAAAAAAGCTGCGCCGGTTGGGATGGCAATGGTGGAGGCGAGTACGGCAACGCCATTTGCGTCGAAGGCTCTCAAGGTCCTTATTTCGACAACAGCACTTGTGGTGATTGCCCTGAGGGTGAGCAACGCGCTTGCACAGATGCAAGCACTCCTGTTGGTTCCGAAACCTGCACCGACTCTGTGTGGGTTGCTGATTGTCGAGCCTGCAATGTCGGAGAGACAATTGATTGTGCGGGTTGGGCCGGCAATGGTGGCAACGAATATGGCCAGGCTACATGCGTAAATACAGGCTCTGGGCCTGTTTTCGATGGCTTATCATGCGCCGAATGTGAGGAGCCGATGACCAAGTCTTGTGCGGAGCTCGATCCGACTCGTCCTGTAGGTGAGGTGAGCTGCGTGGGAGGCTCGTTCGATGCTTCAGGTTGTCGAGTCTGTGCCGAAGGTTCCCAAGTTGCTTGCAGCACGGTTGATGCTGTGAATGTCGTCGGAGATGCCACATGCCTTCCGGATGGTAGTGGTTACGACACTTCCAATTGTAAGTTTTGTAGCTCAGGAAGTAGTGTTCTCTGCCTCAGTCTCGATAGTCAGTTCTACTCGGGAGGTAGTGCCACCTGTTTGAGCGACGGTTCGGCTTATGATGAATCGACCTGTGAGCGATGTGGTAATGATCGCCGCGAAGATGGAGAGGTCTGCGACGGGAGTGTGCCGGATGGCATTCTTTGTTCTTCCCCCGAGATCGGCTTTGTCGGAGACGATACGCCGATTACCTCTTGCACGAGCTCTTGCACCTACGACACCTTGGTATGCAGCATTTGTGACGTGGGCATTGCGGCGGGCAAATGCTTAGGCGAAGATCCTGCCAGTCCTAATTGTTCGGGGAGTAGTTGCGCAAATTCGCAGTGCGGCGCCGGTGAGAGCTGTTCAATGGACTGTAGCGTGTACCAGGCTTCCACAACTTATTGCTCGGGCTTAAGCTGTGCGCCGGGGGCGATCTGTACTCTGTCTTGTCGCGGGCAGGGCTATCGTTGTGCAATCGACTGTCCCTCGGGTTCGAATTGCAACCTCAACGCCAATCTCGACGATGGTCTGCCTTCGGGACAGTTTAATTGTGCCGACGGAGGCGAGTGCTCTTACTCCTTCCAAACCGGCCGTAATCATACCCAAGCCGAGTACCGCTGCGAGCGAGGGGCAGAGTGCACCTTTACCGTCAATGGCTACGAGACACAGGTTCGAAATATTGTTTGTGAGGGAACGGATGCTGGTTCCAATGCAACCGGCTCAGGAACAACACCTGCTGTTTGCAATCTCAATTTCCAAGGAGATGATAGGGCGACTTATGCTTTCTACTGCGGCGAAGGAGCGACTTGCTCCTGCACCTCATCCTCTGGGGCGAATGGCAACACTTGCAGCTGTTCCGGACCTGGCTGTG
>JAKVCH010000218.1 GCA_022447485.1 Polyangiaceae bacterium
GGATACTGGCGTGCTGCCAACCAGGCTGTCTCGGCGGCATTCAAGCAACGCTGCGCGAAAGCCGGATCAATATCCTTCCAAATTCGAGCAGCTTGAGCTGCCGTGGCTGCAAGGTTCAGGGTGGCCGCTGTGGAGACGGGGCGTAAATGTCGTTTCATTTTCTGCTCCGCCTCATGAGGGGGAATCCCCAGAGCCGTCCAGGCCACGTCGTGCACCTTGTGGTGGGCCATACCAGCCTTTTCTTGGCCGTTTGGTACCTGCATACCCAGAATAAACTCTAATTCCCAGCGCGCTTCATCGAGGATATCTGGCACACCGTTGCCACTCTCTGGGATATTCAGTTTACCGTCTTCAAAAGGAGATACGTCGCCTCGGAACTTGAATCGTTCATATTGATTCAGCATAGTCCAGACAGAGACACCTCCATTGACGACGTATTTCCCGTGATCGCCTGCATCGTACCAGCCCTTCGATACATCGAGTGTATAGGAACAGTCAGCATCGGGAGCACAGGGCACCGCTCGGTCGCTTTGGGCGTGGCCAGCGGGTCGAGTGAGCTTTTCGTTTCTTGCATAAGGTAATTCGATCGGAATACCGCTTCGGTTCTGATAAAAATAATTCAGCGCATCGTACTTCATCAGCGAGTAAAGAGTGGGCTCGATATTAAATGGTGGGCTTATTTCGCCGCCCACCTTGAGCTGATAGCCCGAGCCAATCTTGGAGAAGTTGGTAAACTCGATGATATGAATATCGTCGCCGCTGTCGCTATCGAGCCCAAAGGGCGTCGTTTCCCCGGAGGCAACTACATTGCCTCCCTGCACCAGCTCCCAAGGCAATGACTCGGGCGATGCGCTGACAACCGCCGCTATCTTCTCCCCCGTAGGAAGGTAACCCACCTGGTTCACTCGGACCGTGGAGCGTTGTCTGTTTTTCGCAGCCGGTGGCGGCGTGTATTGGGGGTCGCTCATGTAGACATCGTCGATGCAGATGGTCACAGGGACTTCTGTATCCCGAAGCATGTTGCCCCCTGCATGTATCGCAAACTCTGCCGTGGGGTCATTGGGTGTTCTCATGATGAACCCGCCGCGAACAAGCTGGGGCTCCGTTGTTACTTTAGTCGTTTGACTCCAGTATTCTCGATAAGGTGGGCCCGCCATTCCTACCTTAGTGCGCACGGTCGTCGGCTTGTCGGCCCAAATCTTAAAAGCGATGTTGTAGGTATGATTCTGCTGAGGAATCATCTCTCGATGGCGAATCTGTGCATCCCAGTTATTGGAACCGCCCTCCTGAATGGTTAAACAGAGCGCCCCATTTTCCACCCGGGCAAGGCCATTGGCGGGCGGTGTAAATGACGAGTTCCAAGGCAGGGCGGAGCCATCATCGAAGAGAGCGTTCTTGATGAGATTACCGCCTGCTGGCTTTCCTGGGTCAGCGGTAGCTGCCTGTGGTGTCGCTGTGCCCCCACCTCCCTTGGGAATGCAAGCTGTCATGGGAAAGGCAATAGAGAGAGCAAGAAAGCTCAGGGCGGGCTTACGTAGGGGCATCATGTCGAATTTTCGGAGCAAACGGGAAAGAAACAGCAACTAGCGAGAGGAGGCAGAAGACTGCTGGAAGCGAGCGCTTGGGGCTTGCCCTGAGGCAGTCTCCTTTCGTTTTATTCAGGGCAGCCAGTGAATTGAATCTGGTCCACCCAGATATCAAAGGCCTGTCCTTGCTGGTCGACTTGGAACTGGATTCCGAAGATGGCGTCGCGACTCACACTAAAGCCCCGAGGCTTTCCCCAACCCTCGAGTTGCTTTAACTTGGAGAAGGGCAAAATGAACCGTTGCCAATTCTCGGTGACGGTAATGTCCATGCCGTAGTCGTTATAACATTCGCTACAGATGCCAGCATCGGGATCTGTGGTCTCGTCGGGAATCTTGACTCTCATCTTGCCCACGGATCCAGGTCCCTTTTTCGCCCAGAATGCAATTCCGCCGTAGGCCGATGCGTCGTAGGCACCTTTGGGGTCGAGGAAGTTCAGCCCCATACCTGCCTGCATCGGTCCACTGCCGACGCCTACGGTGCCCTTAAACCGCGCACCGTAGGGGGTGTTCTCTGCCCCACCAGGACTCATTTCAAAGGTGCCTCCCAAAGCACCCGAAGTGGGCCAAACCTCCGTTCCAGCGGTGTCGGCGAAGGTGTACCAATATCCTCCTCTTCCGCCGGCAACATTGGTCTGGTTATTATTGTCATCGCAATCAGCAATCATCGCCTCAAGGCCTGGACATGTTCTGCCTGCTGATGAGTTAGCCAGGCTGGGGTCTGTGGGATTCACTTTGCAGCCAAGAGTGATTGCCGCGATAGAGGCAGTCGCGAGGAAAAATACGGCACGGGTTGTTGGTTTCAGCATTGGGAAGTCCACGGGTGAAAGGTGCAAAAAAGTTGTTATGGCAGCTCTTTCAGCTTGAGCGCATTTTCGTACTTATCAGGAGCCATGGGCTCACAGCAAGACTGTAATTTGAGCTATGCCGTCGCCCTTTTACCTGGCTATCAGATGGAAGCGGCAGCTTCTCTTTCAATCATCGAGGTTTCGTCTCGAAAAGAAATATTAGTTTTTTTCGGTCGACCTGAGAGCTCTACTCTCGCGGCCCCAGTCCACCCATGGGGTTGGTGGCGTCGCTACTTGTTCCCCCCGTGCCTGTTTCGGGCGGGGGCGTGATTGCTCGAAAACAATCAGGGGCGCATTCTGCATTGCTATCGTCCTTGGTAGCCAAGGTGAAAATCAGGTTATAAGCCAAGGCGGTACTCCAGTTGATCGCCACTTCGTTGTGAAGCCAGTTGCGTGCGTCATCGACCCACCGTGCTCCTTCAGGAAGCCCCGACATCGCCCGGGTTAGGTCTTCGGGAAGGCCTTGTACTTCTTGTCCGTTGGGCCCCCCGACGAGTAAGCCCGGCCAAGGGGTGCCAATTGAGTCACCGACGCTCGGCCGATGATGCGGTGCTTCCGCTGGACGAACGCCTACCCCCGTGAGGTAACTCCGTCCAAAAGTATTTCTTCCGAATAAGTGAGCTAATTGTTCACTGGCGGCATCCAGGTAGCGCTGGTCAGGAAATTGTCGGTGCGCAACGCCTAAAACGAAGCTGGCTCTGGCGATGATCCCATTGATACCCCAATAGTACATCCGCAGGCCATGCCCGTAGGCATCGCTCTTGCTTTCTTCCACGATAAATTCGGCTTGAGCCAGAAATTTGTTTTTTACCTCTTCGACGAGCTCTTGGTTCCGACCGTCTTGGGCCGACTCAAGGTAAGTTGCCAGGGCTAGGTTAGCCACCGAGGCCCAATCGAAGTTTGGCGCCACGTCTGTCGAGGCTATACCGCTCTCGAGGCCATCTAAGTAGGCCGCGTCGCCGGTAGTCTCCCAGAGCTCAGCGAGCGCCCAGAGGCGTTCGTCTCCGTCATTGGAATCGCCGTAGGCACCAGTGTTAAATACTCCGTTGGTAAAAGTCAGGGGATCTGGGTTGGCAGCAAGCCAAGCGCTGCCTTTGAGAGCTGCGTTCAGTAGCTCATCCGCAAAGTCCTGATCGATGCCTTGAAAGAGCCGGCTCGCCAGGGCAAAAGTTGCGACCGTATCGGCCGTGGCCGTTGAGCTTGCGGGAGAAAAAAATCGTGGCGAGGTGTCTTTTGATGGAACTGTATTGTCGGGAGAGAAGCCTAATGCTGTGACCTTGTGGGCGACACTCCCATTCTCGTATTGGACCTTCAACAGCCATTCCAATTCGATACGAGCTTCATCTAAAAGGTCGGGTACCTGGTTATCTCGTTCCGGTATCTCTAGCGTCAGCCTCTCAACGTACTCTGGGTGGTGTTCGTAGGCCTTCAAAAGAACCGCCACAGCGAAGGCGCCATTGACCGCGTACTTCCCGTAATCACCGGCATCATGCCATCCGCCATGGTCATTTTTGGTCCCCGTTTCTTCGGTCTCGGAGTACTCCAAGCTTGCGTCTTCGAGATGACAAGCCGCGTGGCGAAAGCGTTGGTCGTTGTGAGTGATATCGACTGCTGAACCACATCGCTGCCCATAGATGCCTAACATTGTTACGCTCAGAGCTGTCTCTGTTTCATTCGCCCCAATCGGAAATTCCGGGGAACGTAACTCTCCTGCCTGCACGTAATAACCGCCTTCTTCGCGGAGCTCTGTGAAGTCGCCGACCCAGACCTGCGGCTCTCCGGTTTGCTCTGAACTGCGGCTTTCAGCTCTTCCTTCGAAAATCACCCTATCGTCATCGGCGCTGCGTATTTGAAATTGGCTCTCGCTACCAATCCATGAGGCCTGTTTTTGGCGGCTAGGCAGGTAGCCGACGGAATTCAACCGTATATCATTCACAACAACACAAGCGTTGCCCTCCTTGATCGTTCCAGGAGCGCAACGAAGAGCAGGCGTTCCTTTTGTTGTCCCACATGAGCTGACAAGCACCCCGATTGCAGCACTTGTTAGCAGGCCTACTCTCCAAAGTTGCATAGAAATCCGGTCTCATAAGCAAGTAGAGCAGACAAGGGAATTTTCCATTGTCTGCTCTTTGTGAGCGTTTTCTATCTAATAACCTGAAATAATCCCAACCGTGTTGGAATCGCTTTCAGTCCAGGCAGGGTTTCCCGCGCCTTGAGCCTCGAAAGAGGAATGGGCGCTTGGCTGAGATTAAGCTTTGGCTAGCTCCCGGGCTTCCTTCTCTCGCTCGACGCGGATCTGCTCCATGATCTCGGTGGGGTCTTCGCCAACATGAGCTGCCTCGGGGGGAACACGCTTGAGGAGATCCGCAATAAATTCCTGGCTCTTGGGGGTGTTTAACGCATCAAGTCGCGGCGGTTCAGCCGGATGCGCCCAACGTTTGGCAAAGGCAGCGACGCGTTCGTTTGCATCGTCTAGGCGGCTTTGTGCGACGCGGCCGCCATCGACGGCTTTGGCAACGGTGTCGATCACAAGATGCGCTACGTCAGCTGTGTGGCAACATAAAAAGTTATCCACTCCGGCGTTCACTCCGCGGATGGCGGCTTCTTCGTAACCATAATGGTCGGCGATTGCCTTCATTTCGATATCATCGGTGATGATGAGGCCTTCGTAGCCCAACTTGTCGCGCAGGATACCGTGCAGAACTGTGCGCGACATGGTTGCCGGAAACTCTTTATCTAGCGGTTCAAAGATAACGTGGGCAGTCATGACAGAGGCAAGGCGAGCCTTCGTCCAGGCTCTGAACGGGACTAGTTCGACTTCTTCGAGGCGCTCCAGACTATGGGGTAATCGAGGCAGCTCCTGGTGCGAATCTTGGGCTGTATCCCCGTGGCCAGGAAAATGCTTTCCACAGCTCGCGACTCCTTCTTCTTCTAGACCTTGGCCCAGCGCTACCCCAAGTTTCGCAACTAATTCGGGATCTCGAGAAAAAGAACGGTTGCCGATAATTGGGTTGGCGGGATTCGTATCGACATCGAGGATCGGGGCGTAGTTCACATCCACACCGACGGCTCGCAGCTCGCGACCGAGTAGCCGCCCGACCTCCCTGGCCGTTTCCTCTTCGCCCAGGGCTCCGAGTGCGCGCATCGGCGGAATACGCGTGAACCCGTCCCGCAGCCGTTGTACTAAGCCGCCCTCTTGATCGAGACCGACGAAAAAGGTGCGGCCGGCGTATTCCTTGATCGAATGAATGAGCTCGGCCACCTGTTCTGGATGATCGATATTGCGGCCAAAGAGCACCGCGCCAGAAACACCGCGATCGAACAATCCCTTG
>JAKVCH010000219.1 GCA_022447485.1 Polyangiaceae bacterium
TTGGAAACTAAGGCAATCACAAGGAGGAAGAGCAACATGCCTAAACGTCGAAGGGAATAGAGAATCGATCGGGAGCGACTCAGCCCCGCCCGAGCTTTCAACTCCGCGACCAACTGCGGATTCGTTTCCTCTAACACCGCGTAAAAAGGGATCTCGGCAAATGCGCCGAAAAGGGTGTTGACCGCAACGAGGGCAATCGGAGTAGCCACCAGTAAAAGAACAATCGAGCCGATACCTCGCATGATCCAGCGAGCGAAAATCTCCCATTGGCTGAGCGACTCATTGATAGGCAGATAATAAAAAAGAGCCCAAATCCCCAGCCCCAAAAACAAGAGATTCAAGGCACCGGCAAAGAGCGTCAACCAAAGATAGACGCGTCGAAGACTGCGACACCGCGCAGCTCGCCCAAGCCCGGCAAATGCCAGGTCGGCCCCTCGCAGAAATCGTTCGATAAAATCAATCACGGTCGGAGAATAGAACTCAAAGAAGCCGGCCGCTAGTTCGGCTAACTTGGCCTCTCATCAGGGTTGAGTCGACGGGCGCAACCAGCCGAAAACAGCCAGTTCTGATTTTATTTTCCCCCGAAGTACGATTTTGTTCCACCCAAGCGCCGCTCAGCCGTTCCCCCCCCTTGTCTGGCAACGGAAGCCAACACGCCACTTCGAGTGGCTCTCGACCCACGGAGGGGGAAATTATGATGAATATCAATACAAACGTCAGTGCACTCAATGCTCAAAAAAATCTAAGCCGCAATCAAAAGAATCTAGCCAGTAGCTTCTCAAGGCTCTCCAGTGGCCTTCGAGTCAACTCCGCAGCCGACGATGCCGCTGGTCTAGCCGTGAGTGAAGGAATGAAATCTCAGGTTCGCTCTTACGCGGTAGCCGAAAGAAATGCCGCTGACGGTATTTCCATGGCCCAGACGGCGGAAGGCGCACTCGGTGAAGTCCATAGTGTGCTGGGGCGCATGCGCGAACTCGCCATGCAGTCGGCAAATGGTACGTTAACCAATAGCGACCGCTCTCATATCGATACGGAATTCACCGCTCTGCAGAGTGAGATTAGTCGAATCCAAGGCGCATCAAGCTTTAATGGCGTGAGCGTTATTGGAGCAGGAACCGCCAGCGTCGATTTTCAAGTCGGATTAGGAACAAGCACCAATGATACCATCTCCGTCACATTCGGCGGCGTAGGCTTAACGACCGTCCTCGCTTCTACAACCGGGGTTGGTACAGCAACGGGCGCTTCAACCTCCTTGGCTCGTATTGATGCGGCGATCAGCACAGTATCTGGTTCGCGTGCTGGATTCGGTGCTGCAATGAATCGTTTGGATGTAGCGAGCAGTAACGTTCAAACGATGCGCATCAATCTGGAAGCCGCGAGTTCACGAATCACTGATGTTGATGTGGCCGCAGAGACCTCACGCCTTTCAAGGAATCAAGTGTTGACTCAAGCTGGTGTCTCCGTGCTTGCACAAGCGAATCAGTTGCCGCAGATGGCGTTCGGGTTAATCTAAGTCACGGCAAGAGCCAAAAGGAAAGCCTAGGAAGACGCCCGGACGAAGACCAGTCGGGCGTCTTCGCTTTGTCCTGCGTCGAAGCAATAGCCCGCGGATTGAAACTGCTTCAAGGCATCAAGCGACTGCACTCGATTCTCAATCATGTAGCGAGCCATCATGCCTCGGGCCTTCTTCGCGTAGAACGAGATAATCTTTTGCTGGCCGTCTCTCTCCTCCAAAAAGACGCAATCAATCACGGGTACGTTCAGCTCGTCTCGGCGAATCGCGCCGAAGTATTCTTCGGAAGCTAAGTTGACGAGCGCAGGGCTTTTCGTCTTCTTCATTTGCTTATTCACAGCCTGAGTGATTTCGGAGCCCCAAAACTCGTAAAGCGATCGCCCCCGAGAAGTCTTGAGACGTCGGCCCATCTCTAAACGATAAGGCTGAATTGCATCCAGGGGACGCAATACCCCGTAGAGGCCGGAAAGTATCCAAACTCGCTCTTGGGCAAACTGAATATCTTCGGAACTGAGCTCTTTCGCACTGAGCCCTGAATAGGTGTCGCCGTTGAAGGCGAGGACAGCATGCCGACTGCCTAGGGGCTTCTTCTGACTCACATCGAAGTCCTGGAAGCGTTGATGGTTCAGCTCAGCAAGTTTATCGCTGAGCTTCATCAATTTCTTCACCTCGGTCACGCTCAAGGAGCGGGCCTCTTCGATCAACTCATAGGTGCTAGCCAAAAGAGCCGGGGCCGTGCTCTTGTAGGACGCCTGGTCTGATTCGAAATCGAGTTTTTTCGCTGGAGAAAGCAGGGCAAACACAGTGTCGTCTAGGCTGGCTCGCAGTCTGTGTCGAGGGGTAAAGATAGTTTCCCTTTCCACGAAAAAAGAGAGCCTACGAGCAAAGAGTGAGAAGGTCTCTGCTCGGAGATTTTTTCTCGGCAATCAGGAAGGGTCTGCCGCGGGTGTATTGGGACCTGAAGGTGGTAAGCTAGGCTCGCGAATATAATCTTCAGGAACCTCTCCTTTCAAAGTTCCCATCCAGGCAGCGATATCTTTCGCGTCTTTCTCGGATATCGTTTTGCCGAGCTGATACTCGCCCATCATTTGAATTGCTTCAACGAGGCTGCCTACGCTACCGTCATGAAAGTAAGGGGCTGTCTCGGTAATATTACGCAATGAGGGCACCTTGAAGATCATCTTGTCGCTGTCTTTCTTGGTCACTTCGTAACGCCCCTGATCCTTCTGATTGGGCCAAGGTTTCATGGCTCCCAGCTTTTGGTAAGTGCCCCCACCAAGCAAAGTCCCAGTATGACAAGCGTTACAGCCAGCCTCATTAAAAGCGATAAACCCTCTTTTTTCTTTCGGAGAGAGAGAGTTCTGATCTCCACTGAGAAATTTATCCCAGCGCGCAGGGGTGATCAGCTTCGACTCGAAAGCGCCCATCGCGTCTCCGGCGTTGGTCAGAGTGACCGGATCTTTCTTGTCGGGGAACGCTGCAGCAAAAAGAGGCTGATAGCCTGGAATCGACTTGAGAACCGCTGTGACCGACTCCTCGGTATGGGCCATTTCCACTGGGTTCAAAATTGGCTGGGTTGCCTGATGCTCGACATGGGGGGAGCGACCATCCCAAAACTGCACGAAGTGACCGGCAGCATTGTAGACCGAAGGCGAGTTTCTGGCTCCCGGCTGCCCGCGATGTCCAGGGGATACCGCAAGGTTATCGACGCCATAGCGCTGAAGGTCGTGACAAGTATTACAGCTGATATCGTGGTTTTTCGAGAGACGCTTGTCGAAGTAGAGCTGCCGTCCAAGATTGACCTTCGCTTCGCTCACGGGCTTTTCTTTCGAGACCAGGTCGGTGGCAAGTGGGGGCTGGTAAAGCCCGAGCATGGCCGGAGTAATTTCTGCCTTCTTTTTCACAGGTTTTTCAGCAGCCTGCGTCGCGGCCTGCTCCTTTTTAGCAGGCTCGGACTTCTTGGAGTCACAGGCTGCCGTGGCCACAAGAGCCGAGGAGCCCATAAAAAAACTGACGAGCTTGAGCGATTGATGCATCTTCGGGTCCTTTTCTGACGGAACAAATATCCGCCCCATCTCATTCCATGCAATCACAGGTTCCGTCGGCTCTGCAATCCCCAGGGACGAATCGTTACGAAACTCAGTGTTCCTAAGCAAGCTCAGTATTCTTGTTCAGAAAAATCTACTGCCGAAAGCGAAAGCGATTGGCAAAGGATACCACCAAATGCGGATTGGTCGAATCTCTGCTCTCGCACCTATTCCAAGGGGCAGACTCTCAAGTCAAGGTCTTCCAGCACCGGCCAATCAAGAATGAAACTGTATTCGATTGGCTGAGTGACAGTAATTCGATAATCCCCCCCAGCCACGTCTGCCTTCTCGATTTCCAGATTATTCGGCGGTCCGTAGCTCATGGTCAGCTTGTAGCCGTCATTTTCGGGGGGCGCGCCACCCATTCCGTTGCCCGAGTCGCTCGACAGGTTGTCTGGCGAACCGCCCATCGAGTCAGCATTGAGTAATTCGTCCCAATCTACCTCGGGATCGAATTGTATCTCGACTTCTGAAGCGCCTTCGAGATAGCCAGTACCAACCAAGTTCACAAAAGTGGTGTAGGGTCCATTAAATCGAAAGCCGGGAAAGTCGCTAAAGTCATCGTAATCGATCACGGTCTCTGGACTCGTGGGCTTCTTAATCACAATCGAAAAACTGCCTGCAATCACCCCGGCAAAATCAACTTGATTATTGATGTACATGGCCGTACCGGAGCCGCCGAAGCGAGGGATCCGTGATTGAGAGGTGCGAATATGAGATTGCACAATCCGCATCAAGCACTCTCCACCTTCTTCCTCCCTGACATCAATACGACGCATCATTGTGCTGAGCTGCTGAAACTCAGCGAGGCCCTCGATATTGAGACGATTTTCGCCCAATTCGACGCGATAGGTTTTTGTCTGATTGATCGTTCTACGTTGGGCACCCGCGCGCGATGAAATGCCGCCGGTTTCCTTCGGCAAGCTATATTCATCAACACTCATTAACTCCAGGCTACTCCCGACAAATTGATATGAGCCAACGAGCGCCAACACCGAAGTATTTCGGCCCACCCGGGAAAGCATGAAGTTGCCGCCATCGCTCAGCACCAGATAATAAGCACCGTCATCATCGACGCTCACCCAGGTGGTTGCCTGGCCTTCCAAGGGCGAGAGCTTGTCTAGAGGTTCCAGAAAATCTGGGTAAGGGCCCAGATTACATGCCGAGGGGAAAAGGCTTAGTCCCGCGACAAGGGCACCAACACCTGCCCAGAATTTCTGCCTCAACCTCATTCTCCGCCCCACCTTAAGCCAATAGTAGTGGAGAAGATGGCATTCACGGCCAGGTTTAGGTCGCCTGCTCGGGCAAAGTCCACGAAATCAAAGTCCAATTCTGAGCGAATCCCCATCTCTGGTCGAGCTCCCCAGAGGCTCCCCGGTAGAGAATAATAGGCTTGCCCAACAGCGCCTAAACCGAAACTCCAAGTGCTCCACTCCACGTACTGATCAGAGACCAGACGAATGAACTGAGTATGCGCACCCAAACCAAAGTCGAGCTTCCAAGACTCGGCGATATCGAAACGAGTCCCTAAGCCAAGAAATAAATCGACACCCCGAGCTCGAGAGTAATCTCTCAAGGGAATCATCGTCTGTCCTTCTTGAGAGGCGCTCAGAGGAATCAACCAGGTCGCTCGAAAAAGTCCCGCAAGGTCGCCACCGTAGCGACCTTCGTAGTTGATGCCCAATTGATGGAGATTGAATTTTGAACCAGACGCCGACCTCAGGTGCAGGTATTGATAACTTGGACCGAGAGCGTGCTGATGTTCAAATGCCGCGGCATCCGAACTTGAGCCGAGAAGGCAGGCTCCCGCGACAAGGATGCCCCAAAGAGCTGGAGTGTGAGCAATACGAACCATAAATTTAACTGCTGGCTCCTGCCTAGCACGGGCTGGCCCTCACCGTCAGACCAGGCTTTAATAGAATTTATGCTGATTGAAATATTCCAGTATTTTGGCGTAGAGCCGACTAGCAACCTTCGAAAAAACAAGGCGCCGCTCTGGCGGGGGCTATCTGCGCTGACGATAGCTTCCTTCTTCTTGAGTCTAGGCTGTGCAAAGCAGCACCCGAATTCTGCACACCACCATTACCATGAAGAAAGTCGTTGCGATGGGCCGCAACCGGGCTTCA
>JAKVCH010000022.1 GCA_022447485.1 Polyangiaceae bacterium
CTCGTTCTCTCGGTAGAATCGCGGCGCCCAGCTGCGCGAAATTACTTCCCCCTTTGCTCCGGAAAAAGTCCTGGGCCGATGTGATAGCCCGAGGTGCGATTGATGGCCTCAGCGATTGGGATAGTGAAGCCGCGCTGCCTTACCTCATTAAGGCAGCCGCCTATGGCCAGCCCCTGCGACTACGTCGCTCCGCCATCGCTGCGCTTGGTCGGGTAGGGGAAGGCAAGAAGTGTCGAGACACCCTCACCCTGCTCTTGGAGGATAAAGACCCCCATTTACGTTCAGCCGCAGCTCACGCTCTCGGCTCAATGGGCGATCCAAAAGTCACGGCCGCCTTACAAGCCCTCCTCCAGCGAGAGCAGAACGGCTGGGTAATTCGCAGCGCTCGTCAAGCGGTCGACAGCATTGCGAGCGCTAGCCCCCAAGAGAGCGCCCAGAAGAAAAAACTCTCGCAGTTAGAGCAAGAACTCAGGGAACTGAAAGCCGAGGTTGGAAAACTCAGCGCCTCTGCCCAAGGTGCGAAGAAGAAAACCACTTCGAAAACCACGAAGAAGAAGTCTCGCCGAACTCCCTAAGCCATGACCCCAGACAGTAATGGGCAATTTGCTCATCGAATGCAGAGCCTCAACAAGAGTAAAGAAAGTTTTTCTTGGGGCGTAGCCACAGCTAGCGCTCAAATTGAAGGGGCCGCAGAGATAGATGGCAAGGGCCTGAGCACCTGGGATCAATTTTGCAAGGGGCCCGGGAATATCTACCAGGGTCATCAAATAACCCGGGCCTGTGACCATTATCACCGCTGGGAAGAAGACTTAGACTTACTCCAACTCTTGGGTGTCAACGCCTATCGCTTCAGCGTGAGTTGGCCGCGTATCTTGCCCCGAGGGATCGGAAAGATAAACGAGCTTGGCTTGAGCTTCTACGAGAGACTGATCGATGGTCTTTTAGAACGCGGCATCACGCCCTGGATCACTCTCTTTCACTGGGATGCCTGCCGGGCACTCGAAGAGCAGGGTGGGTTCCTGCACCCTGATATGCCTCACTGGTTTGGAGAGTACACGGCGCTACTGGCTCAGCGTTTTGGCGATCGCGTTCAGCATTGGTTCACCCTCAATGAGCCCCATGCCTTCATCGAAGGTGGCCTACGGCATGGACGCCATGCTCCTGGAAAACAACTTCCGCTACCCGAAGTGCTGCTTGCCGCCCATCATGCTCTCCTTGCTCATGCCGAGGCCGTCGATCAACTACGAGCGCGAGTCTCCAATGCAAAAATTTCGGCCGCTCCCGTCTTAATCACTGCAGTTCCGACAAGCGAAAGCAAAGAAGACCGCGAGGCCGCCCGCGAAGCTACTTTTGTGATGCAGAACGACGTCTTGCGCTCTTCGAGTTTCTGGATGGATCCCATCTATGGCCAGGGTTACCCCGAGGAGGCTTTTCGCATTTTCGGTGACGCCATGCCCCAGGTCGCCCAAACTGAAAGAAGCAAGATGTGCCGGCCTCTGGATTATTGTGGATTCAATCTTTACGACGCCCCACTCGTCAAACGAGGCCCTGATGGGGGTCTTGAATTTCCCTCTCCGCCCCCAGGCTCACCGCAAACGGCCTTTCAGTGGCCCATCACAGAAGAAGCTCATTACTACGGACCACTCTTCGCTGCAGAGCGATATAAATTACCAATCCTGATCACAGAAAACGGTCTGAGCTGTCGTGACCGCATTCACCTCGACGGTCGAGTTCATGACCCTCAAAGGATTGACTTTATCCAAAGACATCTCCTCGAATTGAGTCGAGCACAATCTGCAGGCGTCGATATTCGTGGCTACTTTCACTGGTCATTGCTCGATAACTTCGAGTGGAATCATGGCTACAGAGAGCGCTTCGGATTAGTGCATGTCGACTTTGCTTCTGGACAGCGCACCCCCAAAGACTCTTTCTTCGAATACAAAAGGATTATCGAGCTCGCCCAAACCCCTTAGAGTTCAATTTCCATTCCTTCTTTTGCCACGATGGCCCCCGACCATGTCCGCCGGGCATCGGCAGCAACTTGGTCCATAAATTCGTCATCATGTTCAGGATCATGATGAAATATTGCGAGCTTTTTGACATCGGCAGCTCGACAGAGCCGAATGGCTTCTTGCCAGGTCGAATGCCCCCAGCCAACGTACCGAGGGAACTCCTCATCAGTGTAGGTCGCGTCGTAAACCACCAAGTCGGCTCCCTCGATCAAGCCCAAAATATTTTGATCCGGTTGCCCTGGTACGTGTTCCGTATCGGTCACGTAGCAAATAGAGCGACCACCGTGTTCAATTCGGTAGCCAGTGGCACCATTAGGATGATTCAGACTAGCCGTACGCACGCGAACATCAGGAAATAATTCAAATGAATCGCCTGCATCAAAGTCGTTAAAAGCTAATTCCGCTTTCATCGTCTCTAAAGGGACAGGGAATGTGGGCTGAGTCATTTGCCCGGCAAGGACCTCCCGAATGGAGTAAGACTCAAGATGTCCAGCGTAAATCTGAAACTCATGTCCCGGAGTGAAGGCCGGCGCGAAAAATGGAAAACCGTTGATATGGTCCCAATGACTATGAGTAAGTAAAAGAGGTGCTCTTTTCATTCCGCGCTTGAAGATGGAGTGCCCCAACGAGCGGATTCCTGTCCCTGCATCAAGAATAATTGGCTGATCATTCACCAACACCTCCAAGCAGCTTGTATTTCCGCCATAGCGAACATGACTGGGTGAAGGGCAGGCGATACTACCCCGTACACCCCAGAATCGAAGTCCGAAACTCACGCGCGACTCCTCTTAGGATAGGTCAAAGCTTTGGAAGTGCCCATTTTCACTTACAAATGTCCGCATAAACCGGCCCGCTGTCAACGCCTCGGCCTTCTGATGATAAGTCAACCACGTTCCACCTCTCCGAGAAAAAATTTTTGGCGCTTCGACCCTACTTTCGTTGGGAAATTCGAAAATTTCTTGCCTCGACGTCTTCCCCACCTGCTTCTAACCTGAGCCATGGCCAAGATTGGGGAAAAAGAACACCGCCTCTCTGCCCCTAGAATAGGGGTAGCACCTGAGGAAGAAGAAGCCCCTGCCTTCGTCGCCTCCGCAACAGAAAAACTGAACGCCCAGAGCGAAGGCAGCCTTTCTCGACGGGCCGCTCGATTTGAACTGCTCCATCGGGTGGGCATTGCTCTCGGTGCAGAGTCAAACAGAGAGCGCTTGCTTTCAATGATCTTAGAAGAAGCGCGCCAACTCTGTCAGGCCGACGGGGGCACACTTTACCTGCGTACGGCCGACGACCATCTCCAATTTTCAATCATCAAAAACATTTCTCTGCAAATCGATTTGGGAGGAACTTCAGAGAAAGAAATCCCATTTCCTCCCTTACCGCTCTACGATCCTCTCACAGGCAAACCCAATCACCAGAACGTCGCCAGCCATACCTTTCATCAAAAAGAGCCAGTCCATATTCCGGATGCTTATCATGCTCAGGGTTTCGACTTTCGAGGAACCAAGGATTTTGATCGCCGGAACGGCTATGAGAGCCGCAGCTTTTTCGCAGTTCCCCTGATCAATAGCGCCGACGAAGTCATTGGGGTGATTCAACTGCTGAATGCGCAAGATAGCCAGGGACGAGTGGTTGCCTTTGAAAAAGAACTTCAAGAAATAGTCGCCGCTCTGGCTGCACAAGCGGCACTCGCCCTAGATAATAAATTGCTTCTCGAAGCACAAAAAGAGCTCCTGGAGAGTTTCATCAAGCTTATCGCCACGGCCATCGATTCAAAAAGCCCTTATACGGGGGGACATTGCGAGCGCGTACCTGTTCTTACCGAAATGTTAGTTCAGTCTTTATGCGATACACAGACGGGGCCCTACGGCGACTTCCAGCTTGATAGTGAAGAATGGTACGAACTGCGGATTGCGGCCTGGCTTCACGATTGCGGGAAAGTCACCACTCCCGTGCACGTCATGGATAAGTCAACGAAATTGGAGACGATCCATGATCGCATCAACGAAGTCCGCACGAGAATTGAGGTACTCAAGCGCGATGCTGAAGTCATCGCACTCCAAGCACAGCTCGATGGTTGTCCCGCTGAAAAGGCTAGGCACGAACAAAGAGTCGCCGAGGAGCAACTGGATGAGGCTTTACGCTTGCTGGAGCGAGCAAATATTGGAGGGGAGTTTCTCGCTCCGGCAGAAGCCGAAAAAATTCGTGAGATTGCCCAAAAGGAATTTTTCCTCAATGGGAATTCTGTCCGCCTTCTCAGCGATGAAGAAGTAGAAAATCTCTGCGTCTCCAAGGGTACATTGACCGAAGATGAGCGACTGGTCATCAACGGCCATATGGTGCAAACCCTGCGTATGCTCGAGGCTTTGCCCTTCCCTCGCAATTTACGCCGGGTGCCCGAATACGCAGGTGGTCATCACGAAAAAATGGACGGTAGTGGCTACCCAAAGGGTCTATTTGCCGGCGATATGTCAATTCCAGCTCGTGCCATGGCAATCGCCGATGTATTCGAAGCTCTAACAGCTCACGACCGGCCCTATAAGAAGGCGAAGACCCTCAGTGAGTCCATGCGCATTATGGGCTTCATGAAGAAGGACAATCACCTCGACCCTCTTCTTTTCGATCACTTCGTCACCAGCAAGACCTACCTCAAATATGCGGAAGAATTCTTAAGCCCAGAATTAATCGATCCCGTCGACGAAGAGGCTCTTCTAAAAATTATTCCCCGTCCCTACGAAGTACCAGAAGCAGAAGTCCGTCAGGAACGCTGGCATGGGTTCCTCGAAAAATACGAAAAGAGGTTCCCTCTTCGCGGCGCAAAAGAACGAGAGGGACGAGTCAGTGAACGTGCCCCTGAGTAGAAGTTGAGGGTCCTGAGATACCATGCACATCCCCTCTCTCCTGGCGGGCTTGAGTCTCCTGATCGTAGCAATAGGGGCCCTGCACTTCCCAGCAAAAAATAGCCCGCTCCCTGGGGAGCCAGAGCAACATCTCAATGAATACTTAGGCTCAAAGGGCTGTTACGGCTGTCATCCTTCGGAGTTTTCTAGCTGGAAGAGCAGTTATCATTCATCGATGACTCGGCTGGCTACCGAGATAGATTGGCAAACGGAAGAGAGCCCACCCCTACCCTTTGAAGCGAATTTTCACGACTATCCAGTCAGCATTCGACTCGAAGAAGGCAAGCTCCGCTACCGTGGTCCACGACTCCAAACCTTGGGCCAACTCTTTATCAACCATTCTATCCCTCTCAACCAGCATGCCCTGAACTTCGACATTGCCACTGTCGATCAAGACGTGGTGCTTATTACTGGCTCTCATCACTATCTTGCATTTTGGATCAATGGAGAGAGTCACGAGGAGTTGCGACTCTTTCCTTTCGTCTATCTGCTCAAGGAAAAAATCTGGTTAAAACGAGCTGAGGCATTTTTACAACCCCCAGATGCCCTGGAGACGATTCCCCGGTGGAATGCAAATTGTATCCAATGCCATGCTCTCGCTGGTCAGCCTCAACAGCGAGAAGGCTACGAGAACGGGCTGTTTTGGGAAAGCTACGATACCGAAGTGGCTGAATTTGGCATTACCTGCGAGGCCTGCCACGGCCCCTCCAAGGAGCACGCGAGCTCCATGCGCTCTCCCTTCCAACGTCTTGCCGCTCGTCATCAAGAGGCGAGGCATCCCGGAACCGTCAACCCTCAAGAGCTAAGCGCAGCCAGGAGCACGGCTATTTGTGGACAATGCCATAGTTACTTTTCGCCGCGATCTCCTGACGAATGGTGGACAAGCGGACATCGCTTCGGCTTTGAACCTGGAGATGATCTGGGGGCTACTCGTCAAATACTAAAGCCCCATGAGACGAGTCTGCGCGAGGGAGAAGTCCAAGCACCTCTTGAAAGTCTCTTTTGGCAAGATGGTAGTATTCGCGTAGGTGGCCGAGAATACAACGGAATCATCCAAAGCCCTTGTTATAGCAAGGGCGAAAACAGCATAGGCTGCCTCTCATGTCACTCCATGCATCACAGTGATCCGAACGATCAGCTCAAAGAAGATCTCTCGGAAAAATCAATGTGCCAGCAATGCCATCAAGCGCCCAACAGCGTCGCGCATCAGCTACATCAACAAGAATCCCCTGGTGACAATTGCCTCGCTTGTCATATGCCAAAGACGACCTTCGCGCTTTCAAAAGGCATCCGTGCCCATCAAATCTCCTCTCCCGTCACCGAGAATATCTCCAACGCCTCGGAGCCCCCGCAAGCCTGCGTATTATGTCATCTCGACCAAGAGACATCGTTCTTTGATGAGGCTCTCGGAAACCACAACAAGCAACCCGGTTTCGAGGAGAGCGCCTCCACACCCTTGGGCATCTATTGGGCTCTTTCAGGCAATGCCGCGATTCGCGCCCTTCTCGCTGATGCAATGGGATCCCCAGAGGTCGCCAGCATCAACTCAACTGAAGCGCTCAAGCAAACACTCGACATCTTAGCCACGCAAGATGAATACGCCGCAGTGCAAAGAATCGCAGCGCGTAGCCTCAAGCAACTCGAGAACTCGTCTGCTACACCCACCAACAAGCGCCATCGGAAAGCTCTATCTTCAAAGCTGAGCAAAAAACGCATGGAGTCCTGGCACCAACAGAGAGATCGTCGTCCCATTACTATCAGTGAGTAATATGCCCTCTTCTTCTTCTTCAGACGAAAAGTTTTTTTTACGCCTCGGTTGGCTGGCTCTTCTTTTCTTCTCGGCGAGTGGCGTTCTGCTTGAACTATTCCTCGCCTATAAGCAGCCCTTCTATGTCGATGCCTCCTCAAGCACCCGTCGAGAATTACTACGCTTAGCTCATTCTCATGGTGGAGCCCTCGCTCTCTGCTGCCTCGCTTGGGCATTCACTCTTCCTCGCCTCAAAGCGACACCAGGGAATCATCCCTGGACCTACCGCTTTGCGCGCTATGGTCTCAGCTGGGGTAGTTTACTCATTCCGACTGGCTTCGCCCTGGGAGCATGGGGAGCGGAAAACAACGATCCTGGTCTCGGCATCCTGCTCACCCCCGCAGGTGCTTTCCTTTTTCTTCTAGGACTGGCCGGAGCCACCACTGCCGTTTGGAAACAGAAATAGGGCAAAAATTCCAAGGAGAATTCAAAAACTCGCCCTCATATCTTTGAATTTTCGAAAGCCAAGAGTCTTGGCTTCGCCTTTCGCGAAACTGGCCGTTGTGGACAATAGGAGAGCCTAAGAACACGACTCTCCCTGGAGATAGCTATGTTGTTTGGATACCTAAATCCACCCCAGGCCGATTATAAAGATGACGTGCAAAGTACGGAGGCGGCGCTTGAGTGTTTTGCCTTTGATCGTCCCTTATTATTGCCAGACGAATTGCATGTAGCGGGGGCAATGGCCTTTGCCACCACCTTTGGCTTCGGCGGCATGTCTTTGATCGAATGGGCTCTTCTACAAAGCCTAGAAAACTCCCCGGAGTCAGCTCTCGACTTCCTCACCCCCCCCAACACCGAAGTGCCTCAGAATAAGTCCTAATCCTCTCCTGGCCAGCGCATAGGCAGCAGCTTGGTAGCAACCACTTCTTGAGGAGAGATCTCTGTCGCCATAGCCATCACCGCAACACCATTTTCTCGGGCATCGCGGAGAGCGGCGGCGTAGTCAGGATCGATCAAAGCGGCTGCTTCCACGCTTTGAGCATCGCTCCGTGAAGCACAGAATATCAGCGCCGCCCGAGCGCCGGAACGGACAATCTCCGTCAGCTCGCGAAGGTGTTTTGTACCTCGCTTCGTCACAGAGTCGGGAAAAGCGACCCGCCCTGCTCCCAGCGACAGGGTCGCATTCTTGACCTCTACCCAGGTCATGCCCCCTGGCCCAGTCAATCGAAAGTCGAATCGTGTATTCGGGCCATAGGGCACCTCGGATTCAATCACCTCATAAGCAGGCAAGTCTGGAATTCGCTTTGACTCTAAGGCCTCTAAAATCAATTGATTCGCCCCAGCCGGCTGTACGTAGACAAAGGTATCAGAACCATCGCGCAGCTGAGCGAGCTGCCAGCGATAAGCCAGTTTTCCACTTGAGGCAGGGCTAAGCCAAACCGTAGGAGCTGGCTCCAACAGGCCCTTCATGGAGCCTGGGTTGCCACAATGAGCAGTGACCTCACGGCCATCCTCCAGAAGAATATCTGCCAGGAAACGTTTGTAACGACGCAAAAGACGTCCCCGCTGCAGAGGAGGGAACTTCATTCTTTTCTCAAACTGCTGCCTGAACCGACAACCGCCAACTTGTCCCCTGAGGGGTATCCAGCATTTCAACGCCTCGAGCTGCCAATTCATCTCGAACGGCATCCGCCGCCGCAAAGTCTTTTGCGGCACGCGCTTCCGCTCGACGAGCCAAACAAGACTCGACCCATTCAATTTCGACGCCCCGCTCCTTTGCCCGACGATCGCGCACTCGATCCAAAAAAGCAGCAGGGTCATCGCAGCCAAGGCCTAAAACCTGTTCGACACTTTGCAGCACTTTGCCAATTTCTTCATAGCTTCGACGACTCATCGAACCCTTCTTGCCTTGGGTCGCGTCACAAAGCTCATTCACAGCCTTTAAACATAAGGACAGATGGCCAATTGCCTGTGCCGTATTTAAATCGTCAGCGAGAGCCGTATGCACGCGCTCTGTAAATGCTTCAATCTCCTGGGGGACTTCGTCGTCTCGGTCTTTGATCTTCTTCGCCCCAATCGCCCCATAGCGCAGCTTTGTATTGTAGAGATACTCCAAACGAGCTTCAGCATCTCGAAATTGGGGAAAGGCCAAGAGCGCGCCTTCTTCGTCAAGATCCATCTCGAGATTGAAGGGAGAGCGGTAATGCACAGTTAAGAGAGAGTAGCGAACGGCTTCCGGTTCATTCTTGTCAAAAGCCTCACGCAAACGAAAGAAATTGCCCAAGCTTTTGGACATCTTCTCTTTGTTGATTTGCACAAATCCGTTGTGCATCCAATGGCGACAATAGCATTGGCCCGTTGCGCATTCGCTTTGGGCAATTTCATTCTCGTGATGAGGGAAAACCAAATCGAGGCCCCCGCCATGCAAGTCAAAAGTCTCACCGAGGTACTTCATGCTCATCGCGGAACACTCGATATGCCAACCTGGTCGCCCGGGGCCCCAGGGGCTCTCCCAAGAGGGCTCGCCTTCTTTTGCGCCTTTCCACAGGGCGAAATCGTAGGGATGCTTTTTCCGACGAGTCGTCGCAGCGTCGAGTCGTTCGCTCGCGCCGACTTCCATATCGTCTAACTTTCGATGGCTCAGCTTGCCGTAATCAGCGTGCGATGGGACGTGAAAATAAACATCGCCGTCGGCTGCATAGGCATTACCTCGATCGATCAACTTCTGAATCAGAGCTCGAATCTCATCAAAATGCTCACTCACCTTAGGTTGGTGATCTGGCGATAGATTCCACAGGCGAGTCATATCTGTCGAATACGACTCAAACATCCGAGCGGCCAAGGCCTCCGGCTCCTCTTGATTCTCGTTCGCGCGCTGAATGATCTTATCGTCAATATCAGTCACATTGCGCACATAAGTGACCTGACGACCGATACTGCGCAAATAGCGCACTAAGACATCATAGACGATGCAAGGTCGCGCATGTCCGATATGAGCATCGTCATAGGTCGTCGGTCCACACACGTAGATTTTTACGTGGTCAGGATCTGCGGGTTCGAACTTTTTTTTCTTATTTTCGAGAGTATCGAAGAGAGTGATCTGATTCATCGCTGCGCCTTGCTCATAGCCAACATCTTGCCTCAAGTCAGTGCCTCGGCGGCCTCTTGAGGTCGCAGGTCAGCGTCTAGATTCCATCGGACAAATTCCCCATAGGAATTATCGCTGAAAAAGCGAAGTTTTTTTCGCTCTTCCTCCTGCCCTAATTCCCCCCCTGCCATCTGTGCATCATGGGTAAAAAGTAAGTGAGTCTTGGGGCCCAACTCACGATAAATCGATTCTTTTTCATCGATCAAGCGCTCTGCACAGCGATCATAACCCATGGTAATCGGCAGATGCACCCAGGGCCGACCTGGAATCAAATCGGCACAAAATAGGGCCCGAGCCGCCTCACCCTCGAGGAGCGGTAGCAACATCCCCGGCGTATGCCCTGAGGAGGACAAGAGCCGCACCCTCGGGCCAAGCGCGTCATGGCGCTCCTGCTCCTGCTCGACAATGGCCAAACATCCGGAGTCTCTCAAAAGACCCGGCAATTGAGGTAAAAAAGACGCCCGATCGCGCCGGTGAGGCTCCTCCGCTCGCCGAAGAGCAGAAGCGCCCACCACATGGGTTGCTTTCGAAAAGACTAAAGAATTCGCACCATCGACGAAGGCACTCAGCAGACCCCCCGCATGATCAAAATGCAGATGACTTAAAAGAACCACGTCAATCTCGTCGGGCTGTATTCCAGCACGCGCCAAGTTCTTCAACAGACAATGCTCTTCCTCCACAACGCCGTAGCGCTCGCGCAACGCCGGCTCGAGAAATGCGCCCACCCCAGCCTCGATCAGAATTTTCTGATCACGGTACTCCAGCAGAAAACATCGACAAGCCAGAGCAATCCGCCCCTGTTCATCCGGCGGACACCAACGGCTCCATAGGGCGCGAGGACAGTTCCCGAACATGGCCCCACCATCCAGGCGTTGGCTATTTCCTAAAATGGACGTCAGCTGCATCATCAGTAGGAAGGATAATCCCCTTCCCCCCTGAGTGCGAACCTACTGCAAATGTCCAAAATAGAGCTTTGTAGCACCTGAAACTACGCTTCCCCACTCATTTCCGGCCAATTAGACGGTACTTGATAAAGTAAAATGACAGAATTTAGCCATTAGATCTGGCGCGAGGCCGGAATGTAGGCCACCTTTGATCTCGAAATCATGGTCCCGGGGGGGAAGTTTGGTTTCGCTTCCACAAAACAGCACCAAACGACAAATCAGCTCCCGCCATTTTAAAAATCATCGAGCAGAAATCCCTGCTGATGAAACTTAGTGACAGCATCCCCCCATGACTCTTAATCCAGCTCATCGCTCCCTACAAAAGCAAGTCCCCGCCGACAAACCTGCTGCGAGCGTCGAAGAGTCAGATCAACCCTATACAGTTGAACGGGTGGGTATCGCCTTGCATTCGGTCTTCCAGCCCATCGCGAGTATCTCTCATGCCAAGGTGATCGGCCATGAAGCCTTGCTCCGAGGTAAGGACTCCGATGGTCAAACGTTAAGCCCTGGACAAATTTTCCCTCAGCTTGTCGCAGCCGCCACAGCTCAAGAGGTGAACGCAACCTGCACCAAGCTGCACTTGGCGAGCTTCGCCCACCAAGACCGAGATGGCTGGCTCTTCCTGAACGTCAGCCCCGATGCGATGACAAGTCGAGAAGAGGTTGTCGAGCTCTTTGGTGCTTGGCTCTGCGAGAGTGGAGTGCCAGCCCATCAAGTGGTGGTTGAAATTATTGAGACCCGTTCTTTCGATGAGGAGCAACTAGCCCTCGCTGTCGAAGGGTTTCGTGATCTCGGCTGCTTGGTCGCGATCGATGACTTTGGCGCCGGTGAATCGAACTTTGAGCGAGTGTGGCGTCTGCGTCCCGATCTCGTCAAGCTCGATCGCGCAATGCTCACTGAGGCGACGAACAACCCATTGATTCGTCGGCTTCTACCGGGGATTGTGTCACTGGTTCATGAAGCCGGGTGCCTGGTGGTGATGGAAGGCATCGAGACTCGAGAGCAGGCTTTGATTGCCGCCGAAGCAGATGTCGACTTTGTGCAAGGCTTTTACTTCTCGCGACCATCTCTTGAGCCTGCTGACGAGAAGAAGCTAAAAGAACAACTGCTCGAAGTTCATGAAGATCTTCGATTCGCGCTCAACGAAAAAAGCGAAAGCGAACAATCGTTTTACCATAGTTTTTCCGCGGCTCTCGAAGACTGCGCTCGAGCAATCTCCGGGGGCATCGAGTTCGTTCAGGCCTGCTCCAATTTTTTGGCCGTTCCCGGAGTACAGCGCATCTACCGTCTCGATGCTGGCGGACAGCAACTCGGGGCCAACCTCGAGGCAGATCTAGAGCGTGCAGATGATCCTCGATTTGCTCCTTGCGCGGATGGTGCTGGCGCTAACTGGTACCGTCGACCTTATTTCCAGCGGGCGATTCGGGCACCTGGTCATGTTCAAGTCTCTCGGCCCTATCTATCGATTCGCGATGCCCGAAATTGCGTCACGATGAGTCTGGCGTTCACGGTTTCCAATCATACGGTCGTTATCTGCGCCGACCTCGACAGCCAAGACGTGATGCGCAGCAGTGGCAACGATGCCCGTGAATCTGGCGTGATGCGGCGCTAGACACTGAGTGAGCAGGTTCCACGGAAGAACGAGTCGCCCGAATGGTCGAGTCTTTTCCTCCGGTCCTATCGTATCTCAAGCTGAACCCTTCCTAGGGCCGGTAGCGAGCCAACTTACGCTGCAAGGTCCGACGATGCATTTTTAGCCGACGAGCGGCCTCGGAAATATTACCCTCTGCCTCTTTAAGCACCCGTTGTAAGTGTTCCCACTCGACTTGCTCAAGAGAGGGAGCCGCTGCCTCAGCAAGAACTTCCGGGGCATGGCCCGCAAAAGCCTGCAATATATCGCCAGCGCCCACGGGCTTCGTCAGATATTGGGCGGCTCCCAATTTGATTGCCTCCACTGCGGTGCTGATCGTGCCAAAACCTGTGAGCACAACAATGCTCATCTCGGCGTCCAGCTGGCGAAGCTGGGGAATTAAATCAAGACCAGACTCATCTTGAATTCGTAAGTCGACCACCGCTCTTTCTACGGACCAAGCCTGGGCTTCGGCCTGGGCTTCAGCAATCGAGTGGGCCAGCACCGTTTTCTCTCCCCGGCGACGCAGACTAGCCGCCAAAGCTCGACACAAGGCCTCGTCGTCATCCACTATCAAGATTGGTGAATCGCTCATCCTTGACCTCGCTGACCCATCACCAGACGACAGTCCGAAGGCAGCGAGAAAGTCACCATAGTTCCTTCTCCCTCACGACTCTGCACTTCTAGTCGCCCCTGCAATTGTCGAGCCTGGACATCTGCCAAAAACAGCCCCAACCCCTTGCCCCCGGAGAAGGAGACAAATGGTTCGGAAGCAGCCGCCAAAAGCTCTTCTTTCATGCCTGGCCCATCGTCTGCCACGGAAAGCACCAGCTCTTGCTGAGAAAGAGCCAAGCTGACCTTGATCGTTGACTCGGGGTCGGCTTTGCGAGCGTTATGCACCAACTCGCGGGCCACTTGCTCTAAAATATGCCTAGGAACGAAGACCTCCCCTCGTCCTGCCGACGAGAAGTGGCACTTCTCTTGAGAAGTCAGAGCAAGCTTGAACTCTTGAGCTAGCTCAAGAAACTGATGCTCCTCGAGCTGCATCAGATGATGAGCACTTAACTCTGATGAGCTGAGTTGGTGAACGATTTCTTTCGCCCGAGACAACTCACGACGGATCTCATGGAGCGCTCTCTCCTGTTCCCCTGATTCCATTGCGCACAGGTCATCCGCAAGCAGTTGTATCGTTGTCAACGGTGAGCCCAATTCGTGGGCCGCGCCCGCCGCCAATGCTCCTAACGCCACCGTCGCCCGATCCCGAGCATGCTGCTGAGACAATTTTTGAATACGTTCTCGCTGCACTCTGAGTTGAGCGGCAATTTGATGCATGAAGTAGGTCAGCAAAGCCCCGGCCACAGCCAGCGCAATCGCCATCCCCTGCACATGCTGGAATAAATGGCCATGATGCATCCCTTGGGGCAATTGGGATGAGGTAATTAAAAGCAAAACGCCGAACCCTATCACCGCAGCAATCGCTACCAGAATCGTCCAGCGTCGCGAAATCAAAGTCGCAAAAACGATGGGGACGAAATAGAGCAATGTGAAAGGGTTATTCGCCGCTCGAGCACACCCCAATAAGGCCGTGATGGCGAGCACGTCCAGGAGCAACTCCGAGCCCAAGAGCCAGCTGCGGCTCTCCGAAGAGAATCGAGCACCCTGAAAAGCTAGAATTACCTGAAAGACTATCCAGCTAACGAAAATGGCACAGGGGAGAGAGAGGTTCTCGAGCGTCCACCCGCGATTCCCGCCCCAAAGTCGAGACCAGGGCCCGGGCAATGCTGCCAAAAAAGCAACAAACAGAACCGCCCAACGCCCCCGGGCCCATTCACTCAGACTTCCTCGAGAGAAAGAAGAGGACGCCTCAACCTCCGTTCCCAAGGACGGCGGCAACTCAGACGTCGTCGTCATCCTCGCCTTCGAGAGCCAACTCTTCTTCTAAGCGAGCATCATCGACTCCAAGTTGTTCAACGTCTTTCTTCTTTTCAGTTTTTTTCTTTCGCTCAGCGACTCCCCTGAATCGAGCCAAAACCCAAATCAACAGAGCAGCCGCTCCGAGAGCCAACGCTAAGGGCAAGATATAACTGGAGCGACGATTAGGAATCCCCGACAGATTACCTCCGGCCCGCGCTTCGAGAACTTTTTGAATTTCTGCGGCACTCATTCCCTCCGCCAGCATCTGGCGAATATCTTGTCGCCAGGTCGTCGCATTCGGAGATGGACAATCGGCCAACGTCCGACCCGGACAAAAGGGGCTCATTGTCTGTCGAGCAATCGCCGCGGCTCGCCGCTTCAGATCTGCCGCTTCATCGCTCTGAGCCTCGGCCGAAGAACCATCTGCTGCAGTCTGCGCCCTGACGTCTCGACTCCCGACAATGGTCAAAAGAGGCAGAAGTAGAAAGGCCAAACTCAAGAAGCGATTTAAAAGGCATCGCGGAGCCCCAAAGCGATGGGCGGTCACAATCATGGTTAAATCCTACACGAAATACTCATCTTCGAAACTCGGCCCCGACGCGTCCTAGCGCATGGTGACAAATTCTTCTGCAGCCGTCGGATGGATTGCCACCGTCCTATCAAAATCATCTTTCGTCGCTCCTAATTTCATCGCGACGGCAAAGCCTTGAACGACTTCGTCCGCAGAGCGACCAATCATATGCAAACCCACCACGCGCTCCTTTACTCCTGCGGTGACTAACTTCATGACAGTCTGCGATCTTCGATGGGAGAAGCTGTGGTACATGTCGACAAATCTCCCGGTGTAACACTTGATGTCGTCGCCGTAGGCTTGCTGAGCCTCTTCTTCACTTAGCCCGACAGTGCCAATCGGCGGATGAGAAAAAATCACGGTCGGAATCAAGTCATAATCCAGCTTTGCCTCTGCCTTGCCACCATAAAGGCGGTCAGCGAGGTGGCGACCAGCAGCGATAGCGACTGGGGTCAATTCCTTTTTTCCAGTCACGTCACCCAGGGCATAGAGATCGGCGACGGTCGTCTCTTCGAAACTATTCGTCACAATATGACCCCGGGACGTTCTTTCTAAGCGACCGCAAATTTTCTCAATACTCTCGAGACCTAAGCCTTTGAGTAATGGTCGGCGTCCAATCGCGAAGATCACCGCGTCATAACCTTCTACAGAGCGACCCTCAGGCCCCGAAAGCTTCAGCCCTTGTGGCTGGCGCTCCAGCGAAGTCGGCTCAAAACCAGTCATCGTCTTGATCCCCTCCTCTGCCATCTCGAGAGCAAGGTGCTCGACAATCGTCGAATCAAAACGCCGGAGAGCGTGAGCTCCTCGAACAATCAGGCTGACATCACTCCCTAAAGAATTCAGCACCCCCGCTAATTCGACGGCGATGTAGCCGGCACCAACAACCGCAACCCGTCGCGGTTGTTCCTTGAGCCGAAAAAAGTCGTCCGAGTTCAGCCCAAGTTCTACTCCAGGAATTGCAGGTAGTTCAGGCGTACCGCCCGGAGCTAAAACAACGTGACGCGCTTCGAGTTGCCGCTCGCCAACCTCAATGCGAAACAGACCATCGACACCATCTCGCCCGACAAGCTTTCCCCAACCCCGAATCAGCTCGACCTCGTCCAATTCAAGGTTCTGAGCATAAATTCGATTCAGGCGAGCAATACGCTCCTGACGCCTTTCTTGAAACCTCGGCCAGTCAAAGACGGGCTCAATCGGAGAGAAGCCATAACTCGCCGCATCTCGCTGAGCGTCTGCAACATGAGCAGCATTCCACAACATT
>JAKVCH010000220.1 GCA_022447485.1 Polyangiaceae bacterium
ATAACCTTTCGAGGTTGTTTCGGCTCATTTCTGTTCAATCTGCGCCGAAGATGGGGCTTGCACCGCGAAGTCAGAGGTTTCTGCGGTGGTTTTCTCGCTTTTCTGGTTCATTTCGAAGCAAGCTGATCCTAGAAAAGCATCCAGGGAGTATGTTGCACTCAAAGAAACAAATTTTGATCGCCGATGACGAATTAAATATTCGTCGTGTACTAGAGGCTCAGCTCACGCGCGAAGGTTACGAGGTACAGTCTGTTGAAGATGGCTTGCTGGCTCTTGAATGGTTAAAGGAAAACCACGTCGACTTACTGATTTCCGATTTAAAAATGCCGGGCCTCGACGGGATGGAATTGATGAGAGCTACCCATGCCCTCGATCCGGAAATTCCTCTTGTGATGATAACGGCTCACGGAACGGTCGATAATGCTGTTCAGGCGCTCAAGAGCGGCGCTTTTGATTACCTGCAAAAGCCCTTTGACCAAACGGAATTGTTAACGGTCGTGGCCAAGGCGCTTAAGACGCGAGACTTATCGTCGAATGTTGCCCATGCGTCCCCTTCAGCTCGTGCTCCCCACGGTATTTTGGGCAAAAGCGATGCTGTGATGAAGGTCTTTTCTATGATGGAGCGAGGGGCTGATACCCCGACCACCGTCCTGGTGACCGGCGAGAGCGGCACCGGAAAAGAAGTCGTTGCACGAGCTTTACATGTCACCTCCAAGCGGGCAGAGCGACCATTTATCCGAGTGAATTGTGCTGCGATTCCTCGTGAGCTCTTGGAGAGTGAATTCTTTGGTCACGAAAAAGATACCCAGGGGGGTGGCTCTAGCTCTAAACCCGGACGCTTTGAATTGGCAGAAGGAGGCACACTTTTTCTCGATGAGATCGACTCCATACCCCTGGAAGTCCAGGTAAAGTTATTGCGTGTTTTGCAGGATGGTGAATTTGAGCGGGTGGGTGGCGTAAGAACGCTTTCTTCTAATATTCGTCTTGTTGCTGCGACAAATGCAGACCTGGGAAAGATGATTGAAGCCGGTCAATTTCGAGAAGACCTTTATTATCGGCTGAATGTTGTGCACTTACGTCTTCCAGCGCTCAGGGAAAGAGGAGGCGATATTCCTCTGTTGGTCGAGCATTTTCTTGAGAAATATAATCAGAAATTAGGGCGAGCCATGACAGGTTTGAGTGCCGAGGTTCAGCATGTCTTTTCTGCTTATTCTTGGCCCGGAAATGTCCGCGAGTTGGAAAACGTGCTGGAGCGAGCTGTGCTCTTTGCTGAGGGCTCGCTTGTTGAGACGGAGCACCTCCCGCCTGAAATGATGCGGGATGTCGGCTTGCTAACGAGTGACCGGGTTGAGCCAATGCAATCGGGAGAGTCGCTTGAGGTTGGCTTGAAAGAGCAGGTGCGGGCCGCGGTGAATGCTCTAGAGAGGCGCTTGATCTCGAAGGCACTGGAACAGAACGAGCAAAATGTCACCCATACGGCACGGTTCCTGAAGCTCTCGCGCAAGGGCTTACAATTGAAGATGAAGGAGCTAGACCTTCGGGATAAGGTCAAGAGCGATCGGCCAGGACCGACTGAAAGCCAGAATGGCGAGACGAACACTGGTTCAACTGGCTCCATGAGATGATGTTCGAGAGCGACTTACAGACGGGCGCTTCCAGTCGTATCGATTCAAACCAACTTGCCCGAAGAGGTCGATTATTATTTTTCTTGGGGAGCTTGGGGTGTCTCACGGCTTGCGAGCGGCATGAAAAAACTACGCCAACGTCTCAAGTACAAGGCAAGCTAGTGGCGCCAGATGCTGGAAGCGCTCAAGCGGAGGCTTCGAAAACTCGGCCGGAGGTACTCGGAGGTATGCCCAAGAGTGAACGAGACTGGCCGATTCCCAAGATTGGCATGGTCTATATTCCACCGGGTGCTCTGGTTGTGGGTACTCCGCCTGGGCAATTACCCCGTCGAGCCGATCGAGAATTAGCCGGTGAACAAGTCATGCTTGACGGTTTCTATATCGATCGCTTTGCGTACCCGAATGAGGAAGGAGCGATTCCCCTCACCAATATGAGCTCTCAAGAGGCGGAGCGGCTTTGTGCTCGCTCTGAAAAGCGACTCTGCACAGAGTTGGAGTGGGAGCGAGCTTGCAAAGGGCCCGACAACCGTCGCTATGAATACGGGGAGGGCTATGATCCAGAGGCTTGTCCAGTGGAGAAGGCAACCCAACTGCGTCCGAGTGGTTTTGATGTTGCCTGTCAAAGCGATTTTGGCGTGCGCGGTCTTCACGGGGGACCTTTCGAATGGACATCGAGCGATTATCGACGAGGAGTTTCGGGCAGTAAGAAAGTAATACGCGGCGGAGGCGGCCCTCCGGGGATTGTGACGGGACGGTGCGCGAACCTGGAAGGACGGGATCCCGAAAGTCGTGACGGAGTGTTGGGGTTTCGTTGTTGTGCGGGGCCAAAGAATCCAGCGGAAGTCGAGCTCGCCCTGGAACTTGAACCAGCTCTCTTGCCTCGAGTTCGTTTCGAGGACGAGATTGAAAAAGCACTGATCTCATCCTTGCCCGAAAAGGTTCGCACGCGACTTCGGGCGGCAGGTCCATTAAAAAGACAAAGAGTCTGGATTTGGCGACCGATTGGCAATGAAGAATTGTCTCTGATGGCTCTTTGCGGTCGTGGTATGCCCCGGCCGATTGGACCTCGTTGTGGGCTATTAATTGCTCGTCGGGTTGAGGGGCAAGTCAACGCTCTTGCTTGGGTTTCCAGTGGCCAGTGGGTGGCCAATTTGCAGCGCTTGCATGGTGTGGAGTCCCTTTGGCTTATCGGTGGAGATCGTGAAGGCAGCTTTAAGCGACCGATTCGCTACGTGCACGGGGAAGTTGAGGTCGGGGAGCAGTCTCGGGGTGCCCCTAGGCCCCATGGTCCCTAGTGTCGCAACGTCTTTGTAGTTTCTTTAAGTTGCTTTCGAGGCGCCCTTTGACGGTGAGCATCGAGCGACGAGTTCGACTCCAATCTTTCCTATGTCCGCCTTTCCGAGCCTTTGCTGCGTCCTTGAGGTGCGTGCTGAAGAGCAGAAGGTCTTTCCCCAGCTGATCTCGATATTTCCTGACGCTGGCGTGGGCGAGGTCAAGGTGAGCAAGCTCAGCTCGGAGAGTGTCGACGTCTCTCGCCAGTTTTTCTAAGTTTTCGTCACTGATTTCTTCTGGCTTCAGGCGCGGCGAAATTTTCCCTGCGCGGCGACTCTTCTTTTCGTCCTTGGTTCGTCGGGCCTTCGCTGCAGTCGGCATTTCGTTGGGCTGGGCAGCTCCTTTTTTCCGAGTGGTGGATGGCTCGGAAGTGCTGCGTGAGTGTTGGCTTTCAGAGAATAGGGTACTCAATTCGGCTATGCTCGCCGCGATCCTCTGACAGCTGCTGATCCGCTGCAGTTCATGGCAGCCTGTGCTGAGACAAGCTGCTAAAAGGAGCACTCCGAGCTGATGGCTACGTTGCCAGGGTTCGAGTCGTAGCAGAGGAGAGAAGGTGGGAAAGAAGCTCATTGTTTGAGTTTTCGACCTTCCCGTCGCTGGACGCAAGTGGTTCAAAACTTGGCCCAGAGATTCAATATCTGGCACCGGCATTAGAATGGCTCATTCCACTGAAATAGCTCTCGGTCAGCTGATCACCCAGGCGGAAGCTGTTGCTCACCACCGCAGCGAGACTCTTTCGGGAATCCATCTCTTTGCAGCCCTGGGAGGGGTGCCTGGAGGAGTCCGAGACTTATTGAACCAAAGCGGAGCAAACTTCCGTCGTGTGCTGGATAATTGGGAGCGCCTTGGAGCTCCTGGTGGCGGAGGCAGTCTGGAGATTCTCTATCGCCGCGTCTCCGAGGTAGCGAGGCAGTTTGGAGCCAAGTCACCACTTGCGCCCCATCTTCTGCTCACCTTGCTGGAAGAGTCGGGCGGTCCCATCAACACCACGCTCCAGGCGATGAATGTCGACGTGGAGGAGTTACGTCAGGGAGCCATTCGTTTGGGGCAAGGGCAGCCGACACGAACTGCCTTGAAAAGAAATCGTCCACGCCCAGCGGCCCGAGCCCAAGTCGTGCCCGTGATGCCTCGGGAGCCTGTCGCCGGTCCAAAGTATCGGGTGCCAACCACGTCTCGGAAAAGCCCCACGACGGCCCAAAGTGTGCCCGTCGTTCCTCAAGTCGGAGCAGCGCCATTTCGAGGTCGCCGTCAAACCTCGCCGCCGGAGGAAGTCAATTCTGAAGAGAATCAGTCGGCTTTGAGCGAAGAGTCTGTGGCGACGAAGACAGTCGCTACTAACCCCGCTGCACAAACTTTCGGACGAGATGAGCAAGCGGAATTGGCTTCTCAAACAGCGGCGGCTTCTGTTGCTGAGCTGAGCCGTCGAAGGTTTGAGCTCCCGAAGAAGAAATTTCCAATTTTGACCCAGGTGGGGAGGAACCTATCGTTAGCAGCAGCTGAAAACCGTCTCGACCCCGTTGTCGGTCGCAATGAAGAAATCGAAAGTGCTCTTGATGTCCTTGCGAAAAGGCACGCCAATAACCCTTGTTTGATTGGTCCTTCAGGGGTGGGCAAGACAAGCGTGGCCAGAGGAATTGCCCTGCACCTGGCTTCGGTTGCGGCGGAGGACTCCAGCGAAGATCGGATTGTGATTGAGTTGCCTATTTCGGAATTGCTTGCAGGGACAGGCGTGCGCGGAGCATTGGCGGGGCGCTTGAATGCATTGAAGAAAGAAGTGCGCTTGGCCGAGGGAAGAGTGATTCTCTTTTTTGATGAGATTCATCAGCTTTTTGCCGGCGATGCAGCCGAAGAAATTGCTGCGGATATGAAATTGAGTTTGGCCCGAGGCGAGCTGCCCTGCATTGGGGCAACATCCAGTGATGAATATCGTCGGGTCATTGAAGGCGATAGCTCTCTGGCGCGGCGGTTCAGTGCCGTCGAGATTGAAGAACCATCTCGGGAAGATGCTTACGTGGTCCTCTCCAGCGTTGCGGCGCGCCTCGAAGAACATCATGGTGTTCGTTTTTCTGAAGAGGCGCTGAGCTCGGCGATCAGTTGGTCGCTTCGCTATCTACCTGGACGGTGCTTGCCAGATAAGGCCGTTTCCTTGATCGACCTAGCTGGCGCCCGTAGTCGGCGTCGGCGAATTGAGGAGGTGAATCGGGCCGCGGTCGCTGAGGTGGTTGCGAGTCAAGCGAGCATGCCCCTCGACCGGCTTTTAGAGTCGGATGGCGATCGTATGATGCAGCTGGAGGAAAGTCTGAAGGGTCGAGTCATTGGCCATGAAGAGCATTTGGCAAAGATCGCCCGCATCCTCAGGAGAAATGCCGCGGGCATTGGTATGCGACGACCGATCGGCACGTTTCTCCTACTTGGGCCAACCGGTGTAGGAAAGACAGAAACCGCGAAAGCAATTGCCGACGTACTTTTCCACAACGAGGGAGCGATGACTCGTATCGACATGGCCGAGATGAGCGAGTCTCACGCCGTTGCTAAACTAGTCGGAGCTCCTCCAGGATATATTGGTCATGATGCCGGAGGCCAGTTGACAGAAGCTGTGCGTCGCCGCCCGTATCAGGTCATTTTGCTGGATGAAATTGAAAAGGCGCATCCCGATGTTCTCACAACATTTTTAGCTGTGTTCGACGAAGGACGTATGACCGATAGTCGGGGCCGCTTGGTCGACTTCACCAATACTGTGATGATTCTCACGTCAAA
>JAKVCH010000221.1 GCA_022447485.1 Polyangiaceae bacterium
GCCGTCCATGACGCGGCAATTGCGATAAGTCCAGGGTGCGATAGTGAAAACACAAACTCCAGCAATCACGAGTACTCGACCGAGAGGAATGCGCCAGCTCTCCTTCCACTCTCTCCAAGGAGAAAGCAGGAGCAGGGCCGGCAGTGCGGCCAGGCATACGGGCCGAATCAGTGAGGCGCAGCCAATCAACAAGCCTGCCAAGATGAGGTTGAAGGGTTTAGTTTTCAGGGCGAGGGCTGCCCATAAGGCACTAAGCACAAAAAGAGCTGCCGTAGTTTCTGTCATCACCAGGGCCGAGTAGGCGATCAGGCCTGGATGGAGCGCACAGAGCGTGCCAGCAATTCTGGCGCGCCCGGAGGATAGACCATAGCGACTGATTCGGTGGACAATCAGTGTCGTGAAGCTTCCAACAAAGGTGCCAACAAGAGGGGCCACGAGAATCGAATCACCGAAAATTCGGTAAAAGAGGCTGAGAAAGAGGCTGTAGCCGACCGGATAATGAGCCCAGGGCCTCCAGACTTTGATGCCGTTGAGGACCACATCTTCGGAATATCCCAAGCCTTCAGCGAGGCGAGTGGCGCCGTAATGGTAGTAGTGTCCGTCCCAGACGGGTTCATGGGCCCAGTTCAGAGCAACGAAAAGGCGCGGAAGAAAGGCGACAAAAATAAGAGCCCCAGAGAACCACCAATCGTGACCGATTGTTTTCTGTTGGGCGCTCACTCAGGGCTCCCGTCGGGTCGTGGAAGAAGATGCCTCTTGGGCCTTTTGCTTCAAGTCTCGCAAGCGCCGAATGTAGCTACGAGTCGCTTGCGTTGGATCGATTTGTAGGAGTGCGGCAATTTGTCTCAAAAAGCCTCGAGTGTAGACTTCTGCCGGAAGGTTCTCGAAATCTTCTTCCTCGATTGCTCGCAGATGAGAACCTGAGATCTTTGTTTTCTTTGAAATCTCTTCAATTTCAATCCCCAGGGATTCGCGAATTCTACCTAAAAGATCGCCCGTATATTCTGTCTGAGGATGGA
Source organism: Polyangiaceae bacterium (assembly GCA_022447485.1). GTDB lineage: Bacteria > Myxococcota_A > Polyangia > Polyangiales > Polyangiaceae > NIC37A-2. The sequence continues at coordinate 1,020 of JAKVCH010000221.1, forward strand.
TCTCATGAAGTAAGGCTTGGCGCAGCAGAGCTTGCTCGGCAAGACGGGCTTCATCTTGCTCTGGAGGCAGGTCGTCGAGCTGCGCCGTGGCGTCGGGGAAGAAAGAGATATCGTAAGTACGTCGCCGAACCGGGTCGAGGAGAGTTTCTTGGGCCTCTTCGATTCGACCCCTTTCGCGAGCTAGTTCAAGGGGCGGAAGCAACGAAGTGAGGGGGAGACTTTCTTCTTGAAAGAGCTCGCGCTGACGTTTACTGGCTCGCCTTAATTCCTCATCACCAGCTCCGCGGTGAGTCCAGAGAATATCGTAGAGAGAACGCTCATTGTCGGTTCGCTGATCGCTGGCAGGTAGTCCCGAGGCTTCGCGAGTGCCAGCGAGAGCAACCACTCGTCGGGCGATACGCTCCAGGTTCCGTGCGCCTTTGGAGGTGGGGTTATCGATCAATAGAGGTATTTTCCTTATCACCGAAAGCCAAATCGCGTCGTCGTGCTCGATATGGCCGAGGGAATCGACTTGGATGCCCAGATAGCGGGAGCTGAGGCTTGCCATCAACGAAGCGAGCTCGGTGTCCTGGCGCAAACGCGTTTTGCTAGTGACAAGGCAAGGTCGAAGACTCGTTAGTAGTTCATGGGCACTTCGCGCTGTCGCTGCATCGAAGCGGCTCACCGCCTCGATGACCTTGAGGGGGCTGGGGAGAGCCGGTAAACTCTCCAAGGCTCGTTCTAGCTGGCGCATGCGAAAGCGATCTTTCAGGAGCGACTTTCGTAAGCGACGCGCAAAGAGAGCTCGTAGAAATCGATAACTGGCCTCGACGCTGGGCGGGTCAGGTGCCGTCATGCAAATTCCTAGATCGGCATCATGAAATAGGTCGAGGGTGGTCGGACCAGTGCCTGCCCCGAGGTCCAAGATGACGTAATCACAATTCAGGTGTCGTAATCCCTTTGCCCAGCGAGGTCGTCGTCCTGGTCTTAGGGGGACTGTGGTTTCTCTGGAGTAGAGTTGGGGGAGGAGGGAAAGGCCTGGAACCGGCGTGGGCAGCGGGTTCAGCTCTTCACTTTGTAGTGGGTCTGGATTTTTCTCTGGCTCTGGAAATTCCATTCCCAGCATATTATGCAGGCATGCTCCGCTCGGATCTGAGTCAACGATGACGACCGTGCGACCGAGCTGAGCAAGATAGACCGCTAAATTTAGGCATAACGTGCTCTGACCGACGCCAGGGCGTCCGCCACCAACAGCGATTGTGCGCTGCATTCCTCGGGGAGGAGCAGCTGGAAATGAGGCGGGGGGAGGAGAAAAGTCGTCCACGAATATCGATTTACCAGTCGAGTGACCTTTTCGCGACCACCCAGACCGATCTAACCTCCGCGGGCCATGTTAACCACCCGTTTAGTAGGCAGCCTTTTGGGCTGCATGTTCATCAACTTGAACATGACCACTTGCCAATCTCCCGGTGAAGCGGAGAAGCCATCGTCCAGCGCTGCTGCCACCAAGCCAAAGAGTGTTGAAATCACTGGTGTTGAAACTGCAAGTTTTACGCCTCGAGAAAAAGCGCAATGGTCTGCCCATGTGACGGAGCTTTTGGCTCCCTGTGATTCAGTCCCTTTGACCATTTACGAATGCGTCGAGCAAAAAAAGGATTGCGCCGCCTGTTCTCCGGCTGCCGATTATCTTGCCCATCAGGTTCGCTTAGGATTGACGAAGGCCCAGGTTGAGTCGGCCTACCGTAGTCGCTTTGCACCAGAAACGGTGAAAGAAATTGATTTGACCGGGTCGCCTGTGAAGGGGGCGAAAACCGCGCCCATCACGGTCGTGGAGTGGGCTGATTTTGAATGTCCTGCTTGTCGCGCCGCTTACCCTGTTGTCGACGAGGTGGTGAAGGCGGATAGCGACGTACAATTCGTATTCAAGAATTTTCCTCTGAGTATTCATCCAACAGCTGAAAATGCTGCGCGAGCAGCAGCTGCTGCGCAGATTCAAGGAAAGTTTTGGGAGATGCACCATGAGCTATTTAGTGTTGCTCCACCATTGGATGATGCGCGCTTAAAAGAGATAGCAAAGAAGATTGGTCTTGATGTTGCGCAATTCGAGAAAGACCTGAAGAGCGAAGAAGTTGCGGATGCCGTGGCGCGAGATCGCAAACAGGGAGAAGCGGTTGGCCTTCGAGGCACGCCGACGATTTTTATCAATGGTCGTTTATTTGAGTTCCAAGCCGATCTGAAAACAGAGCTTCGCGAGTGGTTTGCGCTTGAGAAGAAGATCGCGGGGAAGACGAAGGCGAGCTCTCCAGCTCAGCCCGAGCCGGCGACTCCCACGAAGCCGGGAGTGGAGCCTCGTTCAACTCCGGCTCCCCAATCGCCATGAAGGGTTCGATGGATGGTGGTGGCTGTTTCCCCACCGGGCGTCATTATCCGGGCATTGCGCACTTGCTGTCAGTTTCATTCGAAGGCTTAGCCAAAGAGTGGCCTGCGGATACACCGATGACAGACATTCCCTATGCTTCCTTGGATACGGAAACGACGGGTCGTAGTGCGGATGCGGATCGAGTGATTGAGGTTGGCATCGTTATTTTTCGTGATGGCGAGCCCACTGAGCAGAAGGGCTGGTTGATTCAGCCTGAGCGACCCATTCCTCCGGACGCAACCGCCATCCATGGCATCACCGACGCCGATTTAGAGGGAAAGCCTATTTTTTCAGAAGTCATGCCCGAAATTCTCGAGACTCTCCAAGGGGTCTTGCCCTTGGCCTACAACGCTTCGTTTGACCGAGGGTTCTTAATGGAAGAGTTGAAACGTGCCGGCACGCCCGAGGAGCTGCCTCCCGCTTTTCGCAGGAAGGTTCGCTGGGCAGACCCTCTTACCTGGGCCCGCGAACTTCAAAAAGAGCACCGAAGTCGTGCTTTGGGAGACGTCTGCGAGCGCTTGGGTATCTCCCTTGAAAACGCCCATCGTGCGACTGATGATGCCGATGCGGCAGGTCGCGTGATGGCGGCTTTTTTGAAAGATCAAAGAGTGCCGCCGACCTATGGTGCATTCATGAAGGAGCAAGAGCGCCTCGATAAGCAATTTGCTTTTGAGCGACAACGCTGGCGGCGATAAACCGTCCGAAGTTAGCTAAACTTAGAGAGGTCCAGGACGTCCTGTAGTCATGGATGCCAAATCCATCGCCGGAGTTAATCCTCTGCGGCGGTGTTCTCCCCTCGAGAAGCGAATTCTCATGGGCTCTTTGCGTAGGGCGAGGACGGTTTTGGGGTGCGGGTGTTTCCTGCTTTGCCTTCTCTCTTCCAGTCTTGGTGTAGCTTGGGCTGATTCCGGAACGTCGCCACCTTCCGCGGGGGGTCAGCCGGTTGCGCCTGCTCAGAAGGAATTGCATTGGAGGGTGGGAGTCGACCGCCTTTTTGGCGTAAGTGGCTATCTAAGCGACGATCCCGTCCATACGGGTTTAGGTGATATCACTCAGCGAAATGCTGGTGTTCAAGTACAGGCATTTGCTCTCTCGTCTAGTTTTGGAGACTCGGTCGATGCAGTTAATTTCTCCTCAATCCCCCGCCTATTTGTTGAGATACCCCTCTATCGTCGCTGGTTCATAGGTGTTGCTAGTGGCGTGAGCTGGTTAAAAAATCGCACCCAAACATCCTTGGACGAAGGCGATTTTGGCGAGGTCATGGTGGTGAACTCGACCTACATCGTTTCCCAGTTACGATTGGGTTATTCATTCCCTCTGAATCAATGGTTACTTTTGGAGCCGCGGCTTGGACCACAATTCGGTTTTCGCTTCGCTTCGTCTCAGGGGCGTCGAGAAAAGACGATTCAACTCCAAGGTAGTTTAGAATTGCCTTGGACATTTGTTCTTGGTCCCTGGGTGCGCCTTTCCGTGATTCCTTACGCTGACTTATCTATTTGGGGCGACTCTTCAAAAGTGAATCGTGTTAGCGGGCTGCCGGAATTCGATTCGGGCGGAAAGCCTCGCTCCTATGGCTGGGGGCTTACTTCGAGTTTGGGTTTTGAGTTCCCTTGATTGTGCTCAAGGACTTCCGCTGAAAAATTTCAACTTCGACTGTTCAACACTTCAGATCTTCGACACTCTTCTGTCATGGCAGAGGAAGAGATCTTGTCTCCAGAGAGCGACGCTCAGTCTTTAAGCTGGCGAGGCATATTATTAGGTGTGCTTTTGAGTGCAGTTCTTTCTGCAGCCAACGCTTATCTGGGATTAATGGCGGGCATGACTGTTTCAGCCTCCATTCCTGCGGCTGTTCTCTCCATGGGTTTATTACGAGCTCTTGGTGGAACCATCTTTGAGAATAACTTGGTCCAGACCGGAGCATCAGCGGGCGAGAGCGTTGCTGCGGGGGCGATTTTTACCTTGCCAGCCCTGATCCTACTCGACTATTGGGAGAGATTTGATCCTCTCATTAGTTTTTTATTATTGGCGAGTGGCGGGCTACTGGGCGTGTTTTTTACGATTCCTTTACGAGCAACCTTGCTCAACGCAAGGGAGCTGTCGTTTCCCGAAGGGCGTGCCACTGCCCTCGTGTTGCAGGCAGGCCATGCTGGCTCTTCCGAGCGAAGGGCCGTCCGAGGGGCGCCGCTCTCCCAGGGTTTGGGGCTCCTGGTGGGCGGAGCGGTTTGGGGAGCGTTGGTCAAATTTATACAAGCTGGCTGTGGAGTGATGA
>JAKVCH010000222.1 GCA_022447485.1 Polyangiaceae bacterium
GGAAGCACCGTGGCCTGGAAGACGGAAGACGGAATTAAAAACGCTCGCCTCAGCGCAGTTTATCGTTACGTAGGCACGGATCGCGTCAAGACAGATGAGGCTGAAGCGGGCGATATCGTTGCGGTAGCCGGTCTCGAAGAAGTGCAGATTGGCGATACGTTGGCCGACCCTGCTCAGCCAGAGGCGTTGGAGCGAATCGTTGTTGAAGAGCCAACGATTAAGATTCGTTTCATCGTTAATAATGGACCTTTTGCCGGGAAGTCCGGCAAGTGGGTGACGTCTCGACATATCAAGTCTCGACTTGAGAAAGAGGCAAAGAGGAATCTTGCTCTACGAGTCGAAACGACTGACGAGACAGATACCTTTATCGTCTATGGGCGCGGTGAGCTCATGTTGGCCGTTTTGGCCGAGACGATGCGCCGGGAAGGGTTTGAGTTTTGTCTCGGTATGCCTGAGGTTGTTGTTCGAGAGGAGGACGGCCAAAAGCTTGAGCCTGTCGAGAAGGTTGTCGTTGATGTTCCTGAGGAATATGTCGGAGCCGTTACGACCCTTTTGGGAGAACGTCGGGGCCAGATGACGAATATGGCAACGATCGGTGCTGGTCGCTCTCGGGTAGAGTTTAAAATTCCTTCTCGCGGTTTAATCGGTTTTCGCTCACAGTTTTTGACCGAGACCCGTGGGTTAGGACTATTGAATACGTTGCATGATGGCTGGGAGCCTTATGCTGGCGCCATGCTTCGACGCTCCAATGGTGCAATGGTGGCCGATCGGTCAGGGTCGAGCCGTCCTTACGCTCTCTTCAATCTTCAGCCTCGCGGGATTATCTTTATCCCTGAGAATACTGAAGTTTATGAAGGAATGATTATCGGTGAGCACAGCCGTGCAAACGACCTTGACGTGAATGCGACGAAAGAGAAGAAGCTCACGAATATGCGCGCTTCCGGAAAAGACGAAGCCGTTCAGTTGACCACGGCGAAAGCGATGTCGATTGACGAAGCTCTGGAATGGATCGATCGCGACGAATTAGTTGAGGTCACGCCGGACGCGATGCGTCTACGCAAGAAGCACCTCAAAGCCCAAGGCCGACCTCGTCGCGACGGGACCTGAGCTGATTGGTTGTCCCAGGGCTTCTGCTCGAGGCCTTGGGCTTTAGGCACTCTTCGGAGGTCGGAATCTCATCTCAAATTCTTCGACCAAAGCGCGGAGACTTTTGGGGTTCAGAGCCGACACGACTAAAGTATCGGGCTCATCAGCCAGAGCTTCTATCTCCTCCGGATTGAGGCGGTCTGATTTATTGTAGACCCGCAACTTGGGAAGATGCTCGAGCCCGAGCTTTTCAATCAGCTTTTGGGTCTCCTTTTTATGGTTACCCTCTTCTGAGTCCGAGGCGTCGACCAATTCGAGCAGTAGGTTGGCATCTTGAGCTTCTTCGAAAGTTGCTCGAAATGCCGCAAAGAGGTCCTGGGGCATATCGCGAATAAAGCCCACCGTATCACTGAGGATGATGGTATTTCCCTGAGGCAAGGAGAGTCGCCGACTTCGAGTGTCGAGGGTGGCGAAAAGCTTATTCTCTGCAATCACGTCTGCTTGGGTGAGAGCGTTCAATAGGGTGCTTTTTCCGGCATTCGTGTAGCCGACGATCGCTATTACCGGGACGTCATCGGAATGCCGCCGTCGTCGGCGCTCAGCACGCTGTTTCCCAAGATGTTTAAGCTCTTTTTCAAGTCGACCAATTCTGTCACGAGCTCGTCGTCGACCAATTTCTAGCTTAGTTTCACCGGGCCCTCGTCCGCCAATTCCTCCCGTCAGTCTCGATAGCCCATCAGCCTTGGCTCCGAGGAGAGGCAGGCGATATTTTAGCTGGGCGAGTTCTACCTGTAGCTTGCCGTCTCGGCTTTCTGCTCGCTGAGCAAAAATATCTAAAATCAATTGGGTGCGATCAATTGCTTTTAAATCTGTCGAAGCACTGATGACGGTATTCTGAGTCGGGTTGAGTTCTCGGTCAAAAATGAGGGTTTCTACATCGAGGTCAATCGCGCGAATACAAACCTGCTCGAGTTTACCTTTTCCGAGAACATATTTGGGGTCGATGCGATCGCGGAGCTGAATCACCCTATCAACGATTTCAACGCCTGCGGTTTCGGCGAGGGCCTCGAGCTCAGCCATACGAGTGCGCGCTAAGCGCATGGCGCCCGGCTTTTTCTGGGAGACATGTATGAGCATGGCCCGTCCGTCTTTCGCCTCGACGGTTCGGCTTTTCTCGAGGCGTGAAAATTCCGATTCGAGAGCTTCTATCAACTCTCCGAAGTGGGGCATAGGGCGGCCCCACGGAATGGGCCCGCTGACGTCATAGCCCCGCTGGCTCGCCTCGCCCTCTCCAGACCGCTTGGGGACATTAAATCCCCAGGTGATCTGTTTGGGATCGCCTGATGGACTGAGGAGAACGGCACAGACTAGGTCGAGGCGCAGTCGAGTTAAGTCGGTAATATCATCATGAGTCAGCGGCTCATTGAAGAGATGAGTATGAATCAGCCGTATGCCGCGAAAACGGCCTTTGGCCGCTCTCAAGCGACCAATATCTGGTAACATCAGCCCGCTGGGAGTGCCGACAATCACAGAGTCGACGAGACCGGAGCGGTGAACCAGTACGCCTACTTGTCGACCGCTCTCTCTCGATGCCTCAGCAAGGTTTCTCACGAGTTCCTGGGAAGCAATGCTTTCATAAGGGACGCGTCGGCGTTCGATTCTTTCCAGCGATTTTATCGCTGAACGTGATAGACCTGAGGTTTCTCCGAATATTTTCATGCGGCAGGCGCGGTCTAGGCTGAAAAGGCTTCAAATGCCAGCTTGCAGAAAAGCTGATCTTAAAAGTGTGCCTCTACAGCGAGAGCGGCCTCGACTCGCGAAGTGCCGAGGGTCAATTTGTCAGAAGCATCGACAAATTCGGAGCTGAGGGAAGTATTGAGAAGGTAGAGTGATTGCCAGGAATAACCGAAGGTGCAATTCAGCGCGAAAGAGGGGTGAAAAAAGTAGCGTGCGCCGGCCTTGATACCCAGATTCCAGCCGAAACGGGGCCCCTGATTGGGATCTAATTGGCTACTATCAATTTGCGTTTGAAGATCCCCTCCCGGGATTAACATCACGATTCCAGCATTGGGCTGGGCGAAGATATCCACTGCGGGCGCGATCGGTACAAAAAATTCCGTTTGCAGCTCGAGGCCGAGACGCTGCCCAAAAAGGCGTTCATCAGGTTCGGCGTCATCAGCGGCGTCGGGATCTTTTACTCTGACTGTGTAGTTTCCACTGAAGTTAAAAGCAGCGCCAAGGCGGATAAAACTATTCAGACCGAAGAGTGCGCCGAATTGGAGGGCTGGACCTCGAGCCGAGACATCATTTTGAGTTTCAACGACGTCTGTGCCTCGGGCTGATTCGGACTGGAGAGATCCTGTTTCGAATAGATACCTACCGGCGAGAAAAGCATAGTTTTTCTTTCGATCTGGTCGCGCCGGCGTAGCCGCGACTGCGCTTGACGGGGCTGAACTCTGCTCGTTGTCTGCAGTCTGCTCGTTGTCCTCAGTCTGCTGCTGCTTGGTCGCCGGTGTCCCCGAGGCTGGCGCGGCTGTGTCTTCGGCTGGGGCACTCGGGGCCTGGGGTTTGGGGGCTTCACTTGCGTAACCTACTTCAGGTTTCCAGCAGCTCAGACCTAATCCGAGCGCGAGGAGTCTTCGTCGGAGGATGGGTGTTTGTAAAAGAAAGCCATCGGAAATCATGGTCGGATCATAGGCAAGATCGTTTCATTTACGAGGGGGCGCGAGAAGAAGATTTAAAATTTCAGGGAGTAGGCGTTTGGTTTGCTCGAAGTAAATACTTTCATTGAGAGTATCTTTGAAAGTTCATTTCACTTGTTGAGTAGCTGGTTGTGAGTCCATGTAGGCGCTTAAATTGCCTATTTTTTTGATCCATAAACAGGATCTCTGCACTAAGCTTCTTCTTATGTGGCTCGGCAAAAAGAAGAGAAGACGAAATGAAACGAGCGCGAGTCATCGATTATTGAGTAGGCTGTTCTTCCGGCGGGGAGAGGCGAGGACCTTTCAACCTCAACGCGAAGTACGATGCTCTCTGCTGAGTGCGTTCGGCGTAGCAGCTCTTTTAGCCAGCTGTTCCTCTCCTGCTCCCGACGAAGTTGCTGCCGATATTGGCAGAGGTCCAGGGGAGCGCTTCGAGAACTCGACTTCTCTCAACGAGAGTTTTCGAGGCGGCGTCAGCGTAGACTTAAGAGCACGAGAAGTCTCCGGGACTCCGGATGTCCAGGACTGCGACAGCGAGTGCGAGAGTTATTGTCAGGGCTTAATCATCGAAAATCCCTTGGACGAAGCTCTATGCTCCCAGCTTTGGGGTGCTGGTTTCGATACCCGGCCTCTTGATGAGGTACAGAGTTGCCGGCGACTTTATGTTGATCTTACCGGTAAGTTTCCATCAAAAAAGCTTCTGGAAGAAGAATGTTTAGGTAGACCTTTGGCAGAGGTCGCTGAAGCACTTTTACTCCGTGATTCGTTTGTATTTATCAATCAACGTCGTTGGGCAGATGTGCTCAAGTACAACAACCTGACCGTCAGCATGGAGCGGATTTTCGATCTCGATCAGGTGGTTGGTAAACTTTATCGGGGTGAAATCCGCTACGATGAATTTGTGTCGTTGGTCAGTGCTCACCCTGTTCTCACTCGGCGCTATGACAACGCCAATGATCGAGCAGAAGCGCTATTTTCTACTTTTGTGGGTCGCGCGCCCTTTGACGATGAGCGGGGTGATATGGCCAAGCTCTATGGCCTTTGGAGTAATGGCTATTACGACCACCCGGTCTTCAAGCTCAGACTTCCCGACTCGTACATTCGCTTCTCCTGCATTACAGAAGACGGGGAGGTTGACCCAGCCACGGCCGGTGCTTGTACGAGCGTCTTGTGGGGCTACCACCCCTTAATCCTCTTGCCTGACTTTCGCTCTCGCGATGGTGAGATTTATTCGGGAAATCTGACGCCAAGCGAATGGCAACTTTTGGAGCTTCCCGGTCGGATCATCTCAAGTTGGCCCGAGGTTTGGGAACATGCCGTGACCGAGGCGTTACACCAATATCTCGGCTACGAAATCGAGGCACAAGCCCCGGCTGTTGTCCAAGCCTTGGTAGAATATGCGCTTGAGCATCAGGGCGATATCCGCTCGATTCACTATGCCATTGTCACATCCCAGGCGTATTTGCAGAGCACGGAGTGCACGGTCGAGGACTGTGGTGACGAGGACGCGCCGCGCTGGACTTATGGTCCCCTACGCCAAGTGGACGCAGAAGTCTGGATTGATTCTTTAGCGGCGGCACTTGAGCAAGAGCCAGGAGCCTGTGATCATCGTTTGCCCGAGACCCGAGACCTTTTAGAGGACAGCATTTTAGGAGCGGAGATTCTTGCTGATTCGCGTTGGCCTCTTGATGGGCTGAGTGTTGACCGAAGCTATGCCGACTTAGCTCAAACTTTGGGCGGGTGCCCAGACAACCAGGTAGCTGGACGATATAAGGCGATTAGTATCCTATCAACCGCTACCCAAGAAGCCTATGCGAGTGAATTGTGTAACCCTGCAAATGTTGAGGGTGCCGGTGTTGACGCCTCTCTTCTTTTACCTGAAGGGGTGGCCCCCCGT
>JAKVCH010000223.1 GCA_022447485.1 Polyangiaceae bacterium
GAAGTGCACGCGACGGTAGGAAACCTGAATAATCGTATTGGCGTACCAATGACCCTTTTCGGTCTCCAAGCTGCTCACCGCTGGGCAGTCGTCGAAGTAGGAACAAATCAGCCTGGAGAGGTCGCCGAATTGGGACGAGTCACGGCGCCAGATCTCGCTATTCTGACCTTGATCGACTTTGAGCACACTGAAGGTTTGGGTGATCTTGACGGCATAGAAAAGGAAGAGGGCGCAATTTTTGGGGCGTTGAGGGAGGGCGGTGTCGCGATCGGCTATGCCGACGATCCAAGGGTGCAGCGTCAATTAGCTTTAGTCGAGCAATGCCAACGCTTCACCTATGGTTACGGCAAAGAGGCGGACTGTTTGATTTGTGATCATCAAATGCAGGAGGATGGTTCGGGACGTGTCGAGTTAGAAATACGCAGCGGAGCTTTCGGGGGAGCCTCTCCTTCTGCACCCGGAGAGGGCGTATCTTCTCGAATTTCTTTGAAGACTCCTTTGACGGGTAAGCCCGGAGCTCTAGCTGTCGCAGCCGCTTTAAGTGCAACTTTTGCTCTCTTGCAGGAACTGCCCTCTCGTCAGGTGTTGGAGTCTTGCCTCGTGGGCGCTGGGGAGGCGGGGCGCGTTACTCCTGTTCAGACTGAGCTCGACGTGCTCCTGCTCGATGATTCGTACAACTCTAATCCGGCGAGCGTGGAGCTTAGCTTAGATAGCGCTACCAGCCTGGCGCAGGTGCGCAGCGGGCGACTTTTTTGTGTTTTGGGCGATATGCTTGAGCTGGGCCAATTTGCTGAGGACGCCCATCGAGCCATGGGAAAGAGTGTCGCCAGCGCTGATCCTGCGCTTTTCGTCGGAATTGGTCCATTTTCGGTGCTTGCGGTCGAACAAGCGAGCGCGTTAAGGATCCCCGCTCGACACTTTCCTTCGACCCATCGGGTCGCTGAGTTTTTGCTGGGCGAGCTGCGCCCGAGAGATGTTGTGTTGATAAAAGCTTCCCGAGGAATTCGGGCAGAGAAAGTTGTCCAGGAGCTGGCGCGTCAGTTGGGGACATCGAAAAGAGAGACATCATGATTTATGAGCTCCTGTATCCATTGAGCCAAAAGTTCGGCTGGGCATCTGTCCTGAACGTTCTTCGCTACACCCCGTTCCGAGCAATTATGAGCGTCATCACTGCGATGTTGATCAGCTTTATCCTGGCGCCGTGGTTTATTCGAAAGCTGCAGGGTAAACAGATCAAACAGGTGATTCGGGAAGAGGGTCCCAAGAGTCATTTTTCTAAGGCTGGTACCCCCACAATGGGTGGCGCCTTGATCTTACTTTCCTGCCTGGTGCCGACTATTTTGTGGGCAGATGTCCGCAACGTATTTGTTCTATTGACCGCATTTGTCACAGCTGGCTATGGGTTAATTGGCTACCTTGATGATCGTTTGAAAATTGAAGGTAAGAACACTCAGGGGTTAGCCGGTCGTTATAAGATTCTCGGGCAAATTGTTGTCGGTGGCATAGCCCTTGGATTCCTATTCTACGGTCAAGAAGGGCTTCCTCAAGAATGGATTGATATTCGCTACCGATTGAGTGTCCCCTTTATGGCCTTTGGAAAGTACCCTATTTCTTTACCGCCGTGGCTTTATGTTACTTTTGCTCTATTCGTGGTCATCGGCACGAGCAATGCGGTGAATCTGACGGACGGTTTGGATGGTCTTGCCATTGGCCCGGTCATGATTAGTGCTGGGACCTATTTGCTCTGGGCATATGTTGCTGGCTCTGTTCTCTTTGGGAGGCCGCTTGCAGAATACCTGGATATTGCGGGAACACCGGCCATGGCCGAATTGGCAGTATTTGCTGCAGGCGTGATTGGAGCCGGTATGGGGTTTCTTTGGTACAATACCTATCCGGCACAGGTATTTATGGGTGACGTCGGCTCCTTAGCTCTCGGTGGCGGGCTAGGTATGCTCGCTATTCTCACCAAGACTGAATTACTCAGTGTAATTCTAGGAGGTGTTTTCGTCACCGAGGCTTTGAGTGTGATTACCCAGGTCGCCTCCTACAAGCTCTTTGGAAAAAGAGTTTTTCTGATGGCTCCTATCCACCATCATTTTGAGCAGAAGGGTTGGCCAGAACCGCGCATCATTGTGCGCTTTTGGATGATCTCTTTGCTGCTCGCCCTCGTGGCCATTTCTTCGCTAAAGCTGCGCTAATGAGTGACCTGAAAAAATCAAAACCTCAGGAGTTGACGGGAAAAAAGTGTCTTGTTGTTGGCTTAGGCACATCTGGGCGCTCTGCTTGTGAACTACTGTTACGTGAGGGGGCTCGGGTGACAGCGACCGACTCCCGACCTTTAGAAGCTCTCGATCCAGAGGTTGTCGATCTTGACGTACGCCTCGCGGTCGGAGGCCACGACACCGTCGATTTTCTCTCCCCCGATCTCATCGTCGTCTCGCCGGGTGTTCCCTCCTTTCCTCGCTTGGAAGCCGCAGTGGCCGCGGGAGTCGAGGTCATTGGCGAAACCGAATTGGCCGCTCGCTTTCTACGTGCTCCGCTCTTTGTGGTGGGCGGGACAAATGGCAAGAGCACGGCGACGACTCTTTTGGGGCACTTAATGGCGGTAAAAAACCCTCGCGTCTTTGTCGGTGGGAACCTAGGAGAACCAGCCTGCGATGCTCCACTCCAAGGGCCAGATATTGCCATTTTGGAGGTCTCGAGTTTTCAGATGGAGCGACTGCGTCACTTTCGGCCTGAAATAGCCTTGCTCTTGAACATCAGTGAAGACCATCTCGACCGCTATGCCGACTTTGAAGAGTATGTGCGTGCAAAAGGCAATTGTTTTGAGAATCAGCAGCCAGCTGATGTGGCCATTTTCCCCTACGGCGATGCTCTTTGCGAAGAGCAAGTCAATCGAGGAAAGGCACGGAAGATTACCTTTGGTTCCGGCGGTGACTACTTTGTAGAAGGGCACGATGTGGTGGAGCGTGCGACGGGAGTGCGGTTTAATCTTGAGTCGGTCGACCTCTATGGTGGGCATAATTACTTGAATGCAGCGGCGGCAATTGCAGCGGCACGAGCCCATGGCGTGTCCGCGGGCGATATCGAAGAAGGGCTCCGACGGTTTCGTGCCCTGCGCCATCGGATGGCACTATCAGGGCGCTATAATGGGGTGCCGTTCTATGATGATTCGAAGGCGACTAACGTTGGTGCAGCGGTGAAAGCCCTTTTGAACCTCTCCGAAGAGAAAGGCATCTTAATTGCCGGTGGTAAGGATAAAATGGGCAGTTTTGAGCCTTTGATCGCCGCGATTGCTCAAAAGGCGCGGGCGGTGGTGCTGATTGGAGAAGCCAGCAGTCGCCTAGCAACAGCGATTGGCGCACGGGTGCCAGTGGAGCGTTCAAGAAGCCTGCAAGATGCGGTCGTTCGAGCCTATCGCCTTGCTGAATTGGGGGACGCTGTGCTCTTGAGTCCGGCCTGCTCTAGCTTCGATATGTTCAAAAACTATTCCGAACGCGGAGAAAGGTTTACTCAGGCAGTACAGGCTCTTCCCCGCCTGTTGAAGGAAGACGAGGTATGAAGGAATTTTTCCGAAGTCTATTTGCCAGAGGTCCAAAGGTCGGAGCGGTCGATCCCGCCTTAGCTGCACCAGTTATAGCGCTTTTGGGCTTCGGGGTGGTGATGGTTTATAGCGCGGGCGTGATTGAGGCTGGTGCTGATTTTGGAAACCCTCATCACTTCGTGAAGCGACAGGGGGTTTTTGCACTCTTGGCCTTAGGCACGATGTTTGCCGTCTCTCGATTTGACTATCATAAGCTACGGCTACTGACTTATCTGACCCTGGGAACTGTCGCTGCCCTGATGCTGGCAACGGTCGTTGGCCTCGGGCACACGAGTGGCGGAGCAACTCGCTGGATTCGTTTGGGGCCCGTGAACCTTCAGCCTTCCGAGTTTGCCAAGGTCGCCATGGTTCTGTGGTTAGCCTATTCGTTGGATAAGAAACGAGAAAAAGTGAAGAGCTTTTCCATTGGCATGGTGCCCCATTTATTGATGGCTGGACTGCTCGTTTTGATTTGCATGAAGCAGCCGGACTTCGGTAGTGCGGCGGTGCTGCTCTTCTTGACCTTCTCTATGCTCTTCGTTGCAGGGGCTCGAGTTGTTTATCTTTTGGGAGCCGGGGCGATTGGCTTGAGTTTTGCGTTCTGGGCCATTCGGTTCACGGCTTATCGTTGGGAGCGGATGCTGGCCTGGTTTAATATGATTGAGCATCGGCAGGACTTGGCTTACCAGCCCTTCCAAGCCGTGATGAGCTTTGGTTCGGGCCAGCTTACAGGCATGGGGCTCGGGCAGGGTAAGCAGGTCCTCTATCTTCCTGAGGCTCATACGGATTCTATTTCGGCGATTATCGGCGAGGAGCTTGGCTTTATCGGCATCTTTTGTCTGTGTCTTGTTTATCTCTTTATCGTGGCAAGAGGAGTGAAGACGGCCCTCTCTGCTGAGGATGAGTACGGCTCCTACGTTGCTTTTGGCTTGTCGATGCTTTTCGGGGTGCAGGCCCTAGTGAACCTCGCTGTGGCCATGGCCATCTTACCGACAAAAGGATTGACCCTACCTTTCATCTCTTATGGTGGTTCTTCATTGGTGGTGAATGCAGCGGCAATGGGTATTCTGCTCAATGTTTCCCGCCCTCGGAAGGAACGAGTTGCGAGTCGAGCGCGAGGGACCGTTGAAGCCTCAGCGATTGTTGGTTTGAGCGCGACCGATCAGCTCGATCAAACTGGGACTCGAGTGGCGGCCAGCTGATGACTACCGTTTTGATGGCTGGTGGAGGGACGGGGGGGCACGTCTTTCCTATGGTGGCCGTTGCCCATGCCCTTCAGCGCCTAGATCCTAGCATTCGACCTGTTTTCGTCGGAACTGAGCGCGGGATGGAGACAAGGTTTGTTCCGAAGCAGGGCTTTGAGCTCGAACTTTTAAAGGTTTTGCCGATCCGTGGAGGTGGGGCTTCTGGCGCCATTCGAGGCGCAGTTCGCGCTGCCGCTACTTTACCTGAGTCCCGCGAGCTGATTCGAAGAATTCGCCCCAAGGCGATCTTCTCCATCGGCGGCTACGCTGCGTGACCGGTCTCTTTGGTGGGCCGTGCCATGGGCTTACCTGTTGCGTTGATGGAGCCGAATAGCGTGATTGGTCTAGCCAATCTGCTGATGGCCCCTTTTATTTCCCGCGCCTATACGGCTTTCGCATTGAGCGAGAAGCATTTCTCGCAAGAGTTCATTCGTCGCTATGGTGTCCCACTGCGGCCTGGTTTTGAACCGAAGCCCTATGCCAGGAGCGAGGAGAAGTTGAAGATTTTGGTGCTCGGAGGTTCTCAGGGAGCGAAGGCACTCAACGAAGTTTTGCCAAAAACCTTCTCGGAGCTGAAAACCTCTCTCTCCATTGTCCACCAATGTGGTCATGCCCATCTGGAGGCGGTGAGGGCTCGCTACAAGAAATCAGGCTATCAGTCGGCTGAAATCGTTCCTTTCATAGAAGATATGCCGCGGGCGCTCGAAAATGCTGATTTAGTGGTCGGACGAGCGGGTGCGGGTGCAGTGAGCGAAATTTTGGCCGTGGGGCGTCCTTCCCTTCTGATACCCTATCCTTTCGCCTCGGGAGATCATCAACGGCTGAATGCGCAAACCCT
>JAKVCH010000224.1 GCA_022447485.1 Polyangiaceae bacterium
TCCAGGGAATGAAAGCTGATAAAGCTGGCTACCCCGCCAACTTTGAGAACCTCCGCCGCTGCAGAAAGGCCCCCAGCTAATTCTTCGAGCTCTCGATTGACGGCTAAGCGTAAAGCTTGAAAAGTACGAGTGGCAGGATCGATTCCTCCTACGCGTCGTGGTCCAACAGCTCGCACAATGGCGCGGCGCAAATCAGTCGTCGTCGAGAGCTCACCGCTATCCAACGCTTGTTTTATGCAGCGGGCAACGCGCCGAGAGCGACGTTCTTCGCCCAAGTGATAGATCACATCGGCCAACTCATCTTGGGTTAAGCGGACAATCAGATCGGCGGCAGTCTCGCCCTCGGTCGGATTCATGCGCATATCGAGCGGACCATCTTTTCGGAACGACATCCCCCGTTCCGCCTCATCGAGCTGTGGACTGCTGACGCCCAGGTCTGCGATCAAGCCATCGACAGATGGAATATCACGGGCGAAAAGTGCCTCCTTCACCTTCGAAAATTGAGAATGCACAATTTCAAAGCGTCCAGAAAATCGTTCCAATCGCTGCTCAGCCGCCGCGGCGGCTTTCGGATCTCGATCAAAGCCAATCACGCAAGCCCCGGGAGCCGCCTCCAAAATGGCCTCAGTATGCCCTCCGCCACCTAAAGTCATGTCGACATAGACGCCACCGTCTCGAGGTTGAAGCGCGTCAATCGATTCCTGGCGGAGAACAGTCAGATGATGAAAGTCGGTAGGCGGCTTAAATGCAGGCATTGTCATATCTTGATCTGCTCCAAAACAGCTCGTTTGAAGTCTTCTTCTTGCTCGGGTGAGAGAGCCAAGTTGGCCTCCCAGTCTTCGCTCGACCAGAGTTCGAGATGGTCCCCCATCCCAGCCCACAGGGCCTGTTTATCTAAGTGCGCCTTATTGCGCAAATGAGTCGGTATAAGTAAGCGGCCGGCCTTATCGGCCTCGCAGTCGCAAGCGGCTGAAATATAAAGTCGACGAAAACGAACGACATGGGGATCCATGCTCGGCAGAGCGGAAATCTTCTTCTCCAACTCTTCCCACGCCGCCAAAGGGTAGAGATGGAGGCAAGCATCAAATAGTGCAGGCGCCAGAACGAAGCGCATCGGAGCACCATCTGCTGCCGACTGTCGAAAGCGCGCAGGCAAACTAATACGACCCTTCGCATCAATTTTCTGCTCAAATTGCCCTCTAAACATCGTGATCACTCTGGTGCTTTGGCAAGCAGCTCCAACTCAATGACAAGTTATTTGCCGCTCAGTGGGAATCTGTGACACTCTTCGACACTTCTTCCCACTTTTTGGGAATCTACGGCCAGTGCATCGGTGCGTCAACGAAAAAGATGCAGCCTGCGTCTGAAAGCGAGAGGCCCTTCGCTGACTCGGCCCCTTCTCGCTGATGCATTGGCCCGAAGCCCGACTCGCCCCTGACGTCCCTCGGCAAATAGCCAGCAAGCACGAGGGCCGGGTCCTCGGACAGTCAGCGAGCCCACTACTATTCAGACATTGCTGTCATTCGGTCGACTTAAACCCGCCGCTATGGCTTCAGTCGAAAACGCCGATCTCAATAAGGTCAGTAGAGATCGGCGACCTAGGAAACGCGGTTCTGGATCAAGGACGCAACGCCCAACACTAATTCGGCTGCCGTTTCCGTTCTCAAAACATTCGGGCCGAGACTGCTCGGCTGCCAGCCCTTACTGCGCGCTGCAATAACTTCATCATTACTGAGACCGCCCTCAGGACCAACCAAGAAACTGAGCGGAGACCCTCTCTCTCGACGGACCAATTCCTCGACTAAGGGCTGAGCATCCTCCGCCCAAGCACAAAGAAAACCCACTGGCACGTCTGGGTCCATCAAAATATCACCCAGCGGTCGGGGTTCAAAGACCCGCGGCAAGTCAAATCGCTCACACTGTCGAGCCGATTCCACCGCTACCTTCGCAAGGCGCTCATTTCGAATCTTTCCCGCTAATCTCGCGACCGAACGCTCGGAAATGGCAAAGTGCAGATGAGTAGCGTTGAAGACGGTGGCCGCACGCACGGCTTGCTCTGGCTTATCTCCTTTACCCACTGACTGAATCAGATGAACATCAGGTAAACTTCTGCGATAAACCTGCAGTTCGCTCACTTTCACGCAAACCCTGGGAAGGCGATCTGACACCAGCACAGCATCGGCAAATTCGCCGCTTTCGGCCGAAAAGAGTCGCAACTCTTGCCCAGGAACGCGTCGATGCACCTTTACCACGTAACGAGAGGCAGCCTCAGACAGCAAGCTTTCACCCTCTGAAAGTCGATCGACCGGGACACGTAGCGCTCGGGACATAGAACTCTGCCTAGGGTGCAGAAACGCGGGCGGGGCGCGGGCCGAAGTTAACGTAACGGTCGGCGGCCAACACCGAAACAATGCAATCGCGTCTTTCTTGAGGCGGCGGGACCACTTGATTGGACTCCAGCACGAGAGCACTCAATTCACCACCGTAAACGCAGCCCGTATCGAGACCTGTGGCATGCTCTGCCAATTGAAGCCCAGCCTGGGCATTATGACCGAAGACAATATGCGGCTCACCGCAATAGCTCGCCGCCCAAGATTGAATGTTGTAGCGATCGCTCGCTGCTCCCCGAGACGTCAACGAGCGAATGTGTAGAAGAGTCCAGGGTTGTTGCTCTTCGAAAGACACACCGGGCGTTACCCCTGCATGCACAACCCGGATTCCATGCTCCGGAAAATCGAGTGAAAGAGGCAGCGCCTGTAGCTGTTCCCAGTCCTCGTCTCCAAGTTCGTCCAGCAATGCAAGGTGCGATGGGCCAAGACGCGGCCCACGCTTTCGTTCAATTTTTGCAGCGTGAGCCAAAATCATCCGATGTTCATGATTGCCACGTACGGCCAAAGCTCTCACTTCGCGGGCCAAAGCGAGTACACCTCGACTATCCGGCCCTCTAGCCAATAAATCACCAACCAGAACGACCTGATCGGCACTCGTCAGCTGAACCTGCTCCAAAAGAGAAGCAAATTCCTTCGCACAGCCGTGAATATCTCCTATCCAGATGGTTCGAGCCACGGGCGAAAGCCTAGCACGTTGCCGCTCAAGATGCGCTTTGTAGTGGAAACATAATTTCGATCTTGCCCTCGACCACCGGAGGAGACTACTCTCCCTCCCCGAAAGCCCAGGAGTTTTCTACCTATGAAGCAGTCTCGAAAAATAGCATCCCCCACCAACCGTCTCCTCGCTGGCCTTTGCTCGGTGCTGGGGCTTTCTAGCCTCATTTTTAGCACCGGCTGTGGTCGAGAAGAGCCTAAATATGAGCCGAAACCAGCAGTCACCGATGTTACGGTGAACCTTCCGGCCGTGCCCTCTTTGCCAGAACGCAAAGAAAAAGACGGCGATGCGTACACTGTTTGGGGTGCCAGTTACGCCATGCGTAACCGGGTGCACAAGAAAGATGTTCTCGACAAGAAGGTCAGCATCGTTGGTTATATTACCAAAACCAACTTAGAAGATGCTCCTCGCTGTGCAGTTCATAAAACGGGGAAAGCCGACGACGAAGATTGCATTGCCCCCGTCCCCACCTTCTGGATCGGCGATAGTGTCGACGCCAAACCGGAAGAGACGATGAAAGTCATGGGGTTCGCTTCAAACTTCGCCCAAATCTACGACGCAATTAAAGAATTTGATAAGCACGGCGACGAGGGTGAGTACATGGACGGGACCTGGGGCAACCCCCTGCCGAATCCTTTGCCCATAGCTGGAGCTAAGGTAAAAGTAACAGGTGTTTACTCCACCACGTTTAATAAGGCCTCAGACGGCGCAGCCGCAGACCCGCTTATGGGGATCCTCGACTATCAAGAAGTCGAATACCTGGAGCCAGCAGAAGAATTCGCAACTCTACCGGGCATGAGGCGCAGGCGTAAGAAGTGAATCGAACCCGGACCACAGTGCTATTCAGGGCGGCGGAGAAATCCGGCGCCCTGCTTGCATTTGCGTCCGATAAACCGTCTCGAATCCTGGCCATAGCGCTGCTACCCTTCGCGTCTTTTCTTTTTGCTTGCGCTAAAATTCCCGAGGGCCGCACGGCTGTCAAAAGCGTGCACCTGAGCGGGCTACCCTTGGGAGCCAATGGGGAGATCGAAAAAGGTCTCGCTACTCAGAGAACCCCCCGCTTCCTCGGGACAGTTCCTTGGTTCCTTGAGTACAAGGTGCTCGATGAAGCCGCACTGGCTGTTGACCTCGAACGCATCACTCGGCAATTACGGCGCCGAGGCTATTACGAAGCCCAGGTGAAAGCAGCGCGTATTCTACGTCTCGACCCCCAGAAAGTACGCGTTGAAATCGAGGTCGAAGCTGGGCCAAGGGTCCATGTAGACAGGCTCGAAACGCCGGGACTGAATCAAGCGAGTTTTCGGGCCGTGCGCGCCGTGATTCGTTCCTTGGCCCTGCGCTCTGGAGATCCTTTTCAAGAAGATGCCTTTGAAAGATCAAAACTGGCGATTGTCGATGCATTGGGCAACTACGGCTACGCTCATGCCCGCGTCAAAGGAAAGGCAGAGATCGACCTGGCTACTCACCTGGCCAAAGTAGTTTTTTATGTCGACCCAGGCGTCGAGGCTGTCCTCGGGACAATCACCATTGATGGCTGCGAAAAAGTCCCCGTCGAAAAGGTACGAAGCGCTCTCCAACTCGCAAAAGGCGAGCGCTTTTCACGTCGTGAACTCCAAGTTGCGCGCTCCGCTGTCTTCCGCCTTGGAGCCTTCTCCAAAGTCGAAATCAGGCCAGATCTGAGCAATCCTCAGTCGAAAGAAATACCTCTAAAAGTAGAAGTTGATGAGTCTGCCCTCCGCTCAATATCTGCAGGTGGCGGCCTCGTTTTTGATGTCCTTCGTTTAGGTGTCAACGGACAGGTAGGTTGGACTCATCGAAACTTTTTCGGGGGACTGCGGAAATTCAATATAACGCTTCGTCCGGGTCTGACCTTCTTCCCCACGCGCTTCAACAACCTTGTTGCACCGACCCGCATCCTCCCCGAAAACTCTCTCACAACGCGCCTTGAGCAACCAGGTTTTCTCGAGGGACGCACCAAGGGTTTTTTGGATGCCGCGTACAACGTCTACCCGCTGATCTATCCGTCTGAAGAAAAAGACCCACGGGAAGAGACCGTGATTGGGTACAATGAAGTCGGGCTCGATGCCGGACTGGAGAGATTCTTCTTTGGGCGGACCCTCAAGGCTGCCATAGCGCTCAACTGGCGTATGAATCTACCCTTCGCCTACCAAGGTGAAGTAGTCGAAGGTCTTGAACGGGTGATCGTCACCTATCCGGAACTGAAAACACAACTGGACTTTCGCGACGATCCTCTCTCCCCCAAACGCGGGCTTCTGATCTCAAACTCCTTGCAAGTGGCTACTCCTATTTTGGGAGCGGAGATGACCGATATCCGCATCCAGCCAGAGCTGCGAACATTCCTGCCTCTTGACACTCATCAGAGACTTATTTTTGCGACCCGCGCCACCGTCGGCTTTGTCTTTCCCTTCAATTACGGTGAAGCACTCACTGGGACGGACGGCACCATCGACTATAGCTCGCCAGCGGTGATTGAAGACCAACATAAGCTCCTCTTTCGCGCGTTTTACTCCGGTGGACCGAATTCAAACCGCGGCTATCC
>JAKVCH010000225.1 GCA_022447485.1 Polyangiaceae bacterium
CGCACTCGGCCATTCTAGGGGCTTTTTTCAAAGTTGACAGGATGTCTTTTATGCCCGGTTGGTGAAGATCGATGGAGCGCTCTTGTTTGGTGGAGCTTTGAGGCGCTGCGCTAGACCTGGGAGGCCGCTGTTCAGTCTACGTCCTGGTGGCGTATCGCCGACAGTTGCTCTGCCGCGTTAAAGAAAAATGTGTTCGCCCCTTCAGACGAGCTTCAAGGCCAACCTTACGTAGAACAAAGCGACCTTGACCTGCTTTTCTGCGCCAGCAGATTAGAAAACAAAGCTTAGCCCTCTGGATCGCCCGTGCTGGAGCATAGCTCGGACGAAGCGACCATGGCTTCATCAAACAAGCCCAAAAAAGTCTTCCGATAACAAACACAAATTCGCTGAGGAGAGGAACTATGAACAGGTAGCTGAAAAGTCATTCGACGCACGGTAACAGTCCCGAACATAACGCGGCTTGACTGGGGGCCTACGGGGCCACGGGTCGGAGGAAGTGTCACTGTGTCTACTTTTCCAATAGACCCGTACTCACAGCCCCTTGACGTAGTTGTAACGAGGCTGCCAATGCAAAAAGCACAGACAACTGAACAGAGAAAAAACAATGACCGGTAGCTAATCTTCGCACCAGTTCTCAACCTGTCGAGAGCTCGCAACTGTCGCAACGAGTAGACTGAGCCGACGACAGCGATAACGATCCAACCGGCTAACCAAACATCGCTATTCACCATCACTCCCCCCTCGATGCACGCTTTTTCCTTGCACGAGCTCTTTTCTTACGGCCTTTTGGTGATCGATTCGCTTTGCGAGACGCCTGTTGCATTTCTTTTCGACCCTTGACCATCGGCTTGGTGCGCTTCACAACCTGTGCCTTCACCATGGTGGCAGACTCGAGCTGCTGACCATCAATTGACCTCGAAAACTGATTATTCCTTGTCGCCACACGTGCCTCACGAATTGTACCGGCAGCATTCACAGCCTCATTCACCATTCGATACGCGTCCTCTCTACCCGCTTCTTCCTCCCTATTCTGGGGTGGGTCCACGGCATTGTGAGCTAGCAGTAAGGGCGTTCCCACTGGTCCTATCTTTATATACGATTCAAGCC
Source organism: Polyangiaceae bacterium (assembly GCA_022447485.1). Classification (GTDB taxonomy): domain Bacteria; phylum Myxococcota_A; class Polyangia; order Polyangiales; family Polyangiaceae; genus NIC37A-2. The sequence goes on from JAKVCH010000225.1 coordinate 1,108, forward strand.
GAGCGGCAATTTTCGCGGCGCGGTCTACGCTGCCATGAAGACGCATAGATGACACGTACCCATCATGAAACATCGTATCAGCGGTGAGATAAATCGCTTCGTCGAGTTGCTTCACTCGCTGCGACCAAGCCGCTGCGGAATCTTCCATTTTTGATTGAACCTCGCGGAGCTTACTCTCGGCAAATTTGAGGTCACCCTCATACGCATTGGGTGTAGAGCGCAGCTCATTCAGTTCTGTTTCCCAAAACTTATACTCAGTCTGCTCAGATTCAAGCTGTTGGTCGCGTTCGGCACCGTCGTTACGCTTGGCCTCGACAAAGTCAGCGTGAAGCGGGTCCTTGTCCAACCCAAGCGGATCCACAGCCTTCAGCACAGCGCCTGAAACATACGCATAAAGTTGGAGCAGCCCTCCTCCGCGCCTTGCTCGCTCTTCGAGCTGTGCGAGCCTTGCTCCTCCCTGACGCCTGCTCGCACTTCGTGCTGCGCTGGACGTGGGAGGAGTGGCGTTGTCGTTAGCAGTTAGGTGAAACGCGCAGCTGGAAAGGCCAAGGCCTTCGTCTACTCTGAGGTCTTCCGCTGCTGACATTGCCTGAAGACTTTAGGGCAGTGCTGGGGGCTTGGAAAGATGCGTGAGTGCTCAAAAGCCAAGACCTGACAGCTAAAAAGAGCAAGCGAGAATCTTCTCCTCAGCAAAGAGCCAAGGCCGCCCAGGGTAAGCCTTGGCTCTTTGCTGAGGAGAAAGGTTACCCATGTCAGCTCTTTATCTACTCCGTCAGCATCTTCGTGAAACTCGCAGGCAGCAAGCCCGTGCTCTTCAGCTGGAGGCACGTGCTCGTCACATGCGCTTTCACCCTACGCCTACCGAGGCGGCCCTTTGGCAGGAGCTGCGCGCTTCGCAGCTTGGGGTGCGCTTCAAGCGGCAGGTCGTCATCGGCAACGCCATCGTCGATTTCCTCGCGCCTTCCAAGTCGCTCGTCATCGAAGTCGATGGCGATGCCTATCACGAAAAGCGGGTCGCAGCTGACGCTCGGCGTGAGCAAAAGCTCGTGCGAGCGGGCTACACAGTGCTGCGGTTTTCAGCTTCTGATGTGCAGTATCGGATGCATAACGTGGTGGAGCTTGTCAGAGGGCGGTTGGGGTGAGGGCCTCTTCGGCAGAACGCGGGCTCAGCTTTTTACCGCAACATGAGCCTACCGCTCGAAACGGCAAACAAAGGGTGATGTCCCCTTCCCCATCATCAGCCATCAGCTACCTCACAATAGATTCGGGCAGATTTCGAATTCAGGGTCGTGAAACTCAATCAGGTCTCCTCTTCCGATTGGACGAGTCATCCCATCCAATGTGGTGTACCTCACAATCGCTCGGCCCTCGATCAACATGAAGGCGTCGGGCATTCCAGTGCCCCTCATCTGTTCTGCTAAAATATCTTTCAATTCGTCTGCCTTTTTAGAAGGATAAATTCGCAAAATCGGCGTATCAGGACGATCGCAAAATTCAAACCGTAGCCCCGTATGTTCCAAGATAGCCATCCCTAAAATCTCTTCCGGCTCTCCTGGCTCCGGCCATGGTTCCTTGGACTTTATCCGCCATATTTCGTCATAAGAAAGCTCGTGGTTCGGCTTTTTGGGACGCGTTGCTTTCGGTGGAGCCGAAGCACTTTTCTCCCCCTGAAGCGATTTTTTCTCAGAAGGTCGCTCAGTTTTTTTCTCAGTGGGCTCCTGATTGGTACAATGCGTGAGTAAACCCAAAGCAAAAAGAGCTTGCGCAAATGCTCTCGTCATTGACCTGCCCGCTGAGCCCTCAAGGCCTTTAATTGGTTCGTCAGAATTTGACTGCTTGCGCTGCGTCAATCTGAAAATGCTAAAAACGTAAGCCCCTATCACCTGATGTTTTATTAACCCTTTCCACTTGCGCGAACGCAACCGCGAGCCTCTGCAAGAAAAGGCATTACCTCGCCTGCATTGTCAACGAGAGCATACCGCAATCAACCTCTAGATCGCCATAAGAGAGCAAGTGAAGACGCTGTGGAGCACGTATGGCCCAATCGGCCACGATGAACCCATTTTTTCCTTCCCAACGATAGGGCACAGCAGGATAACCCTGCCCATTGTCGTCGCTGGATGATTCAATCTCCCCCCTTACTTTTAACGTCACCTGCTGGGGCTTTGGACATTCGGGGCCTTGAAAGCGGAACGTCAGGGTTTCTTTGCTGCGATTAAGCAAAAACGCCCACTGGCAAATAGCCGCATCAGCCACCGTAAGTGCTCCTTTCGGTGGTCGACAGATGGGCTTCTTTTTCGTTTCGCTTTTGCTTTCTTCATGAACTGCTCGCACGTCCGAGTGCTGTTTCACCTCAAATGCTTGCGCTCTATCGGCGGTCTGATTTAGCAATCGCTGTTTGATAAGGGGAGCTTTCGGCGAACTGGCAACAGCCTCAGTGACGGCAGCCTCAAAGACGGCAGCCTCAGGCGGAGAGACGTTTTTTTCAGCTGGTGCTTTTGCTCTGTAGCTTTTCGCTCAGAACATCCAGAGCAAAAGCCGAGTAAAACGCTAAAGCCCACGAATATTGTAGTTACATTCATCGAGTGGCTCCAAAGCTTCCAGCCGCGTCCGGCACGCCCTCAGGTAAGTCTGAATCCATCGGCATCGGTCTGACACCCGTAGGAAGTCGAAATGCTGAGAAGGAGGAGAGACTGTATTCCGAGAGGTTCACAGCTCCACCGCCAAACCTCCTACCCCCTTGGTTGCCTCCGAGAAGAACAACCTTTCCTTTGTGCATGCCTACCACGATACCTACGTGCCCCTTTCCATCTCTCTTCCAGTCAATCACCCCAATGGCGCCAAACGTTGGGCCACCAGCGTCTTTGCCATAATTGGAAAAACTCAAGCCACTAGCCTCAAGCGTACCCTTAAGAATGAAACACCCCAAACGAAAGCCGAAACGCTCAAATTCACAACAGAAACAGCATCAACCCTGTCCACCTGTAATCAGCCCGCAATGAGTCCACTATCGCCCCCTCGCGGTGAAAAGTCGCTTCGCTCGGCGCCTCGCATAAGGCTGCCTTATCGGCGTTGGCCGCAGGCACTTGGGCTTGCACAGCCAAGGAACTCACAGCACGTCCGCAAGCCCGTGCCGCTGCCTCCCCTCGCTCTCGCTTTGACATAATCTAGTGAGATTATGTGCAACTTTTTGCCGGTGAGGGCTCCGGACAATTGAGTCCGTGGTGCGGCTCCCACCCGCCCTTCAGATTGGGTGCGCCGCCCCCGCGGGCCCCTATACCTCCCACGGCTGCTGTGACGGCGAATGCCCATCGAACATCGACCCTCACCCAAGCGCACTAAGCCGCGCCGTCCGAGTGCTCAATACCGGGCGCTCGTTCGCCACATTGGGCGCAATAACTTGCGTCTGAAATACCGGTACCCCATCGACCCAGCGCTGGTCCACCTTTGCGCGGGCAACGAATGCTTGTCACTCTCACCCCGGCAAAGAGGACAAAACAAATCGTGAGGAATGCGACCCACCCCGACCAAAGCATGATAGTCGTTACAAACAAGAGCGGCACGGCAATTGTCACAACCTTCTGTAGCCTCACTGCGGCTTTCATTCCTGACCAATCGTGGTTGACCTCCATCACGTTCTTTAATCCACGGGCGTCAGCGGCACAGATCCTTCCAACGACATTCCCGGGGTCGAATATATCACACCCCACTGATCTCCGGGACCCTTCGAATAAGTCGCTCCATTGAAGTGGTTCTGCAAGTTCTGATCTGTCGACTGATGGGCGCTGATGCCACCCATCGGTGTAAGTGCCGTCAAAGTTTGCGTCGTCTCCGGTTCTTCCTGTGCCCCAATGGAGACGCCAACTCCAAGGGCAAAACCCCAGACCAGTGATGTGCGAACCACTAGATCCGGGTTCCCCCCTCCCTGCCATTGCACTGCAATATCTAAGGTCAAACCTAAACCAAGAGCCGCAACGCCACCCACACCAAGTTCGAACGTATTTCCCGCGGTCTGCGAGGGTCGCTGTGACACATTCGCAAGTTGCGCGTCTCGCTGTGCTTCAGCTTCTGCAAGATTCGGAACCTGGCGCGCGCCGTCGCGCCCCGAAGTCTCAGGAGCCGACGCACCCGTCAGTACCTTGAGTTCGGTATTCAGACGCTCAACGTTCTTCTCAACTGCCCGCAGACTAGCGCTAGCTCCGTTCACCTCGTCCTGAAGAGTCGCAAGGTCCTCCTCTCGCCCCTCGGCCTCAGCCTTCGCAAGCGCGGCTTCACGTTCCGCAAGCACACCTTCTAGAAACGACACCTGTGCCTCCTCCGCCGCGATTTCAGTGTTCAGCTTGCCTATAGCTTCGGCTGATTCGCCGTCATCATGCTCCGAGGTTCCTGATGGGGCGCCTCCGCACCCATCTCCTTCACACAGCCCCAGCGGATCCACAGCCTTCAGCACATGCCCCCGCACATACGCATAAAGTTGGGGCAGCCCTCCTCCGCGCCTTGCTCGCTCTTCGAGCTGCGCGAGCCTTGCTCCTCCCTC
>JAKVCH010000226.1 GCA_022447485.1 Polyangiaceae bacterium
CTTGACTGGAATGTCCTCACCGATGCTGGGGTCGCTCTCGAACTCCTGCAGGCCTACTTTTTAATTCACGACGATTGGATGGATGAGGACAAGGAACGCCGAGGCGGACCAACGGCTCATATCTCGCTCGCTAAAACCTTCCGCTCGCGCCATTTAGGTGATCGCGCTGCCATCCTCGCCGGAGACCATGCTGTCGCCCTCGCACAAGAAGTCGTCGCTGAACTTTCTGTGAGTCCGAAACGTCTCGTTGCCGCCATGAAAACTTTTGCTTGGATGCAAGTATCAGCCGTTGCTGGTCAGCAACTAGATATTATCTCAAAAACGCCGAATCCGGAACTCACCTACGAGCTAAAAACAGCCAGTTACACAGTTCAAGGCCCCCTTCGACTGGGCGCCGAGCTCGCCGGTGCAAAACAAAGTACACTGAAGACTCTCGACGCCTATGGCCTGCCCGCTGGAATCGCGTTTCAACTCAGAGACGACTTGATTGGCGTCTTTGAAGATAGCGCGGTCACAGGAAAGCCCCAGGGCAACGATCTTCGAGCCGGCAAAAACACCGTCTTGGTCCGAGAGGGCATGAAGAGACTCGATAGCAAGGAAAAGGCGATTCTAAAGAAAGTGTTTGGGAATATGCGAGCGTCTGAATCGAGTACCCTGCGCGCTATGCACCTACTCGAAGACTGCGGAGCCCGAGCTATCGTCGAGGAGAGAATCCATTGCCTAGTCAGCGAGGCAATGGAGGCCACGAATGGACCTGGCCTCACGCTGTCTGGTCGAAAGCAACTCCGCTCTGCCCTTTCAGCTCTTTGTCATCGACAATCGTAATCGCGGGAAGCTTCCTAGGAATGTCTGCTGAGCGCGAAAGAAAGGAGTCATCAACCCAATCCCCTGGCTATGGTCAAGCTGCAGGAAAGGTGATCTTGATTGGAGAGCATGCGGTGGTTCATGGTGTCCCAGCCCTAGTGGCAGGCCTGAACCGCGGAGCCCGAGCCAGGGCAACGCTCAACGAGCAGGACCAAGTCTTTGCTGGCGATGACGAGCTAGCTCTCGACCATGAGCTCTATCAAGGTCTCAAACGCCTACGCGAGCTCCTCGATATGCCCCAGACGAGATTAGAGCTCCAGCTTGAAATCCCCTCGGGTTCTGGCTTGGGAGCATCGGCGGCTCTCGGCGTAGCTGCAGCTCGAGCACTGGTTGAACTGCGCGAAAACGTCTACGGGTTTGAGACAAGCGAACAACAACTCTGTACGGCCATCGATGCTTGGGAAAATGTATTTCATGGCAATGCTTCGGGAGTCGATGCCGCAGCCGCACGCCTCGGTGGCGTCTTAGAATTCACCCGTGGAGCAGCAACAACGCCCGTGTCTTCGACCCGGGTTTTGAACCTCGCTATTGCCATTGCGGGGCCACCTGCGCCCACAAAAATGATGGTTGCGGGTGTCGCCCGGTACAAGGAACGCAACCCCCAGCAATTTGCGGAAACCCTCGCAGCATTCCATTCGCTGACGAGCAATGCTGTCGCTTGTCTGCGAGCGGGAGATCACGAAGGCTTGGGTAAGCTTTTCGATCTAGCTCAAATACTTCTCGCGGGCTGGATGGTCTCCACCTCTGAGATAGAAAATGCTTGCCGCATTGCCCGAGAAGCCGGCGCCCTCGGAGCCAAACTCACAGGCTCTGGTGGAGGAGGCTGCGTCGTGGCAGTTTGTGCCTCGCCTGAAAGTACCAAGCAAGTTCTTCTCTCTTGGCAAAACGCCGGCCTACAAGCATTTTCGAGCGAAGTTCAAGCATCGCTCCCCACCACGAAATAGAATCAAGTACCATGACCACCTCGAAAATTGGCAGAGCCGAAGCCTGCGCTAATATCGCGCTGGCGAAATATTGGGGAAAATCTCCCCTGGGCGACAATCTTACAGCAGTCCCCTCTCTATCGCTGACCCTTGACGCTCTCCGCTCAAGAACCGAAGTCAAATGGTGCACTGACCAGGAGCAAGACGAGGTCGTTCTCAATGGCGAAGCCGTAGTTGGGCGACCTCTTCAACGGGTCAGCCATGCCCTCGATCTTGTCCATCAAGAAAAGCAAGAACGACCTAAAGCGAAAGTGCTCTCCCTGAATAACTTCCCCACGGCTGCTGGCTTAGCATCCAGCGCATCTGGGTTCGCTGCACTGATTTGCGCAGCGGCTCACGCGACAGGAGAAAAGCTTCCCAGCTCTGAGCTCTCGAACCTGGCTCGAAAATGCTCAGCGAGTGCCGGGCGTTCGATTTTCCCCGGGTTCGCCGAGCTACTCGCGGAAACTGGACCAGGCGCGCCGATTGCGCCAGCGAATCATTGGGACGTCGCCATGTTGGTCGCGGTCATTGCATCCGGCCCTAAACCGATTGGCTCCACAGGTGGCATGCTTCAAACGGCACAGACCTGTCCCTATTACTCTGCCTGGGTCAAAGACGCGCCCGCTGTTTTCGATGAGGTCAAAGCGGGCGTTCTAGAGAGGGATTTCGAGCGAGTTGCTATCCACATGGAGCACTCCACGCGCATGATGCACGCAACGATGATCACCTCTCTACCTCCAGTCATCTATCTCAAAGGGCCAACAATCGAGCTCATGCACGAAATCGCCAAACGACGGCAAAAGGGACACCCAGAGGCCTACACTATGGATGCTGGTCCCAATGTAAAAGTTTTCACTCTGGGCAACCACGTTGCAAAGACTCAAGCTTTTCTCGAGTCTATCCCGGGCGTCGAAAAAGTAATTATTTGTCGCCCTGGTCCAGCGGCAGCCGAGCTGAGTCTAGACAGTAGTCTCGAGACCGCCCCTCGGAGCCGGGAACTTTCGTGAAAGCAAAAGCGCCCGGCAAACTCGTTCTTTCTGGCGCCTATTCCGTACTACGAGGTGCGCCGGCCATCGTAACGGCAGTCGATCGATTCGTTACCGCGGATAGCGACCGCCCAGCGACTTTCTTCGCTCCCGAAGTCACTGCGGCTCTGGAATACCTCAAGGAAACGCCCCCGGCCTTCCCAGGCTCAACCCAAGTAGCTTGGCAAGCTCCATGGTACGATGCCGGCCCTCTTCGCGACGGCGATCCTTCCACCGGTCGCAAGCTTGGGCTCGGCTCAAGCGCCGCCATCGTGGCGGCATCATTGGGGGCTACGCTTGGAGCACACTTCGAGCCTGCCATACCGACCTCCAAGCTCCGCGACCTGATTCATCCCATCGCGCGCGTCGCCCACCGCCAAGCTCAGGGAGGTGGTAGCGGAATCGATGTGGCGGCGGCCGTCTACGGAGGAACACTCGCCGCTCAAATTCTTCCCAGCGAGGAGGGGAACCAACTCAAAACTCAAACCCTAGCGCTTCCCGAAAACCTTGTTTTTGAAGTCTGGGCCATGCCGTCCAGTGCCTCAACCAAAGACTTCGTTCGAGCGGTCTTCGAGCTTGAAAAGACATCGCCCCTCTCCTTCAGGAAATATTTCGAAGCCCAGGCGGAAGCCAGCGAGAAAGCGGCAAAAGCTATACTCCCTATGGAAAATCAGCAGGAGCCGGATGCTCAATCTGCGCGCCTATTTATTCAGTCGCTTCAGGAACAACTCCATGCCCTCACTCACCTTGGTGCTGCTGCTGGAGTGCCAATCGTCCTCGACGACGTTCTAGAGATGAATGCAGAGCTCCCGAGTGATGCCTGTTTTCTGCCCTCGGGGGCAGGAGGGGGCGATATTACAATCTATCTCGGCCCGGAGGCCACAGATTCGCAGTTCCGCGAAAAAGCTACTTCAAAAAACCTTCAACTCATCCCTCTTCAGCTCAATGCAGCTGGTCTTCAACTCGAACCATGAAAAACTCGCGAATTCCTGGATTTTATCAATTGGACCTGGCGGCACGTCGAGAGGCGCTCCATGAGGCTATGTCCAGCTCAGCAGGCAACACTGAGCATTCCACCCCCTCAGGTAGTTTGGCTGAATTGCCTGAACTTGATGAGTACGCCTCTATTTTAGAGGATGGGGGACTCAGCGCGGCGGCCGCAGACAAGATTGTTGAAAATGTAATAGGCCGCTACTCTCTCCCATTTGGAGTTGCTCTCAATGCGAAGATCAATGGTCGGGACCGCGCCATGCCCATGGTTGTCGAGGAACCAAGCGTCATCGCCGCTGCTTCCAACGCCAATAAGATGATCCGTGCTGGAGGCGGCTACGACGCAGAAATGCTGAGCAGCGAGATGATCGCCCAAATTGAGCTTCGCGAAGCCGCATCGGAGGCAGCAGAAATACTCCTGTCTCACCGCGATGAGATCTTGGCGAGAGCCGCCGCGGCCCTACCCGGACTGATTCGTCGAGGAGGTGGACCTCGAGACATCGAAATTCGCAACATTGGAGAACGCCATCTCGTACTCCACTTAATTTGTGATACGGGCGATGCCATGGGCGCAAACTTGGTGAATAGCGCGGCAGAAGCAATTGGCGACTGGGTAGCGGAATTAGCAGGCGCGCAGCTTGGGTTGCGAATTCTAACGAATCTCACCGACCGTCGCATGGTTCAAGTGAAAGTCCAGGTTCCCCACAATGCGTTAGTCAGTAGCTCAAAATCAGTCGAAGAAGCAGCGGCTACAGCCCTTGCTATTGAAAAGGCTTCGATCTTTGCAGAGCGCGATCCCTATCGAGCGGCAACTCATAATAAAGGAATCATGAATGGGATTGATTCTGTCGTCATCGCCACGGGTAATGACTACCGGGCGGTCGAAGCCGGAGCTCATGCCTTCGCCGCCCGCAATGGCACCTATCAACCCCTCGCGACATGGCGTAGCGAAGGCGCTTTCTTAAAGGGAGAACTCTGCCTACCTTTATCCTTGGGCACTGTAGGCGGTACTCTGCGCGTGCATCCAAGTGCCCGCCTTGCTCTTGCCCTGGGCGGTATTAAAAATTCTCAAGAGCTTTGCTGTCTCGCCGCTTCAGCGGGAGTAGCATCCAATTTAGCCGCGCTGCGCGCCTTAGCCACCGAGGGTATACAGCGAGGACATATGTCTTTGCACGCCCGCTCCGTCGCTATCGCAGCGGGGGCTGAAGGCGATGAAGTCGATTTGATCGCCAAGAGAATCGCAAAAAAGAAAGAGGTGAACCTAGCAACGGCAAAAGCTGAGCTGAACGCCCTTCGGCGCTAATCAAGGCGGCTCTCGCCGCACGGACAAATGTAGTCTAAAAGAGACATTGAGGTCTTTCCAATGTCTGCATTTGATTACCACTCCATTCTTCGCGATGAACTCGGCGAGCTGAAAGCATATACGCCCGTCGTCGGTAAATTTAGAATTCGCCTCGACGCCAATGAAGCGCCTGATTTACTAAGCGCCGAAGCCAAAAAGCGACTGGCGGAAGTCGCTGCCTCAAGTATTTGGGAAAAGTACCCCGACGCCGGTCAGAGAGCCCTCCGAAAAGCAATCGCTCAACGAATGGGAGTCAATGCCGATCAAGTCATTGCTGGAGTCGGCAGCGACGAGCTGATCACGCTCCTCTTGACCGTCGCAACTCGCTTAAAAAACCGAGCACCCGCACCAACGATCCTCACGGCCACGCCAAGCTTTGTGATGTATCGTCTTTCTGCCCGGGTACGAGGTCAACGGGTCATGGAAGTACCACTCGACTCTGACTGG